>JBOHXX010000449.1:0-1504 GCA_050737675.1 Pseudoxanthomonas sp. | reverse complement strand
GCTCGATACTGGCACCCATCAATCCTTGCTGGAAGCCTCGAACTTCATCGAGACCATCGAGGCTCGCCAAGGTTTGCGGGTCTGCTGCCCGGAGGAGATCGCCTTTGGCAATGGCTGGATCGATGCGGCGCAGCTGGAAAAACTGGCTGCCCCACTGGCCAAGAACGGCTACGGCCAATACCTGCTTTCTCTCGCGGCGCGTGGAGTGGTCCGGTGAAGGTCATCGAAACCGACCTGCCGGGTTGCGTGGTCATCGAGCCAGCGGTATTCGGCGATGACCGCGGTTTCTTCTTCGAGACCTGGAATGCCGACCGCTACGGCGAGCACGGACTGCCGACGAAATTCGTGCAGAGCAATGTCTCCTCTTCTGCACGCGGCGTGCTGCGCGGCCTGCATTACCAATGGCCGAAACCGCAGGGCAAGCTGGTCAGCGTGCTCGAAGGCGAGGTCTACGACGTGGCGGTGGATATCCGCCGTGGCTCGCCGCACTTCGGTCGCTGGACGGCGGTGGTGTTGAGTGCCGAGAACAAGCGCCAGTTCTGGATACCGGAAGGCTTCGCCCATGGTTTCGCGGTGTTGTCTGAACGAGCCATCTTCAGCTACCTGTGCACCGCCCAATACAACAAGGCTGGCGATGCCGGTGTGCGCTGGGACGATGCGGCGATCGGCATCGACTGGCCGGTCGGTGAACCCCTGCTTTCCGACAAGGATGCCAAGGTTCCTTTCCTGGCCGACGTGGCCGCGGATCGCTTGCCCCCTTACGTCGCATGAGGGTCCTGCTGCTGGGCGCCAATGGGCAGGTCGGTCATGAGCTCAGGCGCAGCCTTTCTGGCGTCGGCACGGTCATTGCGGCTACCCGTACAGGCGTCCTTGAAAATGACATGGCATGCGACGATGACCGATCCCGACACGTTTCCTCCAGCGACTGCGATGGCGAGGTTGACCGACGATACCCGCCGGTAGCTCCCATGCTGCCGGTCGAAGCCCCGATCGGTGTCGTGATGCGTCGCACAACCCCATGTCAGCGGGTTGCGGCATTACATTGCCCGTTCATGGGAGAACACACCGTCCTCGGAGTCGACCACGTCGGCATCGCCGTCGCCGATCTGGACGAGGCCATCGCCTGGTACGCGGCGAAGCTCGGCATGGTGGCCACGCACACCGAGACCAACGAGGAGCAAGGCGTGCGCGAGGCCATGCTCTCGGCGCCCGGCGACGAAGGCGCGGCGATCCAGCTGCTCGCGCCGCTGCGCCCGGACTCCCCGATCGGCAAGTTCCTGGAGCGGAACGGGCCGGGCATCCAGCAGATGGCCTACCGGGTGGTCGACATCGACGCCACCTGCGATGCGCTGCGCGAACAGGGCGTCCGCCTGCTCTACGACGAGCCGCGCCGCGGCACCGCGGGATCGCGCATCAACTTCATGCACCCGAAGGATGCCGGCGGTGTGCTCGTCGAGCTGGTGGAGCAGGGCGCGGACCACTGAATCGGGGGGGTGTCCTGCGT
>JBOHXX010000448.1:0-1520 GCA_050737675.1 Pseudoxanthomonas sp. | reverse complement strand
GTGATCGGCAACCGCCGGTCCGGTGCACGCAGCGCGCATCGACGATGGCGAACCTGCCCAGCGCCTCTTCGACGATCCGTTCGCCCTCCTTTTCGCCCAGGGCGACGTAAGCCTCGTAGCGCAGCCCCTGCACCGCCCGGCCCTCGTTGTGGTCGCGGACCCAGCCCTCGAAACTGGCGAAAGCGCCGGCGTGTTCGTCGCGAAGCGCCAGGCGTAGGCCGGCCACGTCGATTTCCGATTCGGCCAGCTCGAACCTGCTCATCCCGACACCTCCATCTCAGCCGCCGCTGACCGGCGGAATGAACGCGATCTCGCTGCCGTCGCGGACCGGATCGGGCCAGCGCGCGAACTCGCCATCGACGGCCACGCGCAGGTTCGCCAATGGCCACTGGAAACCGTGGCGCGCCTGCGCCTCGACATACAACCCTTGCAGGTCCGAGGCATGGGACTGGATGGTCTCGCTTTCGATCCCCGCAACCTCACGCAGGCTTGCGAAATACAGCAGGGTGACTTCCGCCATCACGATTCCCCGAAATCGCGTTTGCCGCCGCGTTTCCCCAGCAGTCTTGCCGGGCCGATGACGATGCGGTGCGAAAGCGCCTTGCACATGTCGTACACGGTCAACGCGGCGACGGTGGCGCCGGTCAGCGCCTCCATCTCGACGCCGGTACGGTGCGTGGTCTTGACCAGACATTCGATCTTCAAGGCACTGTCGCCCTCCCAGGCGATGCCGATGCGGCAAGCATCGATCGGCAAGGGATGGCAGAAGGGAATCAGCTCATGTGTGCGTTTCACCGCCATCGTGCCGGCAATGATCGCGGTCTCGACGATGCCGCCCTTGGCGCTGCGCAAGCCGCTGGCGCGAAGCTGCACGGCGACTTCCTTCGGGAAACGCACGCGGCACTCCGCCTTCGCCTCGCGGGCGGTCACGGCCTTGTCGGAAACATCCACCATCGCCGGAAGGCCGGCGGCGTCGATGTGGGTCAGGGTCTTGCCTCGGGTCGCCATTCAACCACCGATCAGGAACATTTCGACATGCCTGCCCTTCGCCGCCTCGCGTTCGCCACGCAATTCGCTGTAGCGATCCGTGCGCCGCGACCACAGCCCGGCGACCTGCTCGACCAGGGCTTCTTCGCCACGCGCCAGCGTGCCGCGCAGATCCGTGCCCTCGCTCGCGAACAGGCAGGTGTAAAGCCTGCCATCGGCGGAAACGCGCGCACGATGGCAGTCCCCGCAGAAGGTTTCGCTGATCGAACTGACGAAGCCGACCTCGCCCGCACCGTCCTCGAAGCGGTAGCGCGTGGCCACTTCGCCGCGATAGTTGGGATCCAGCGGCTGGATCGGCCAGCGGGCGGCGATGCGGTCGCGCAATTCGGCGGAAGTGACCACCTGCTCGCGCTTCCATCCGTTGCAGTTGCCCACGTCCATGTATTCGATGAAGCGCAGCACATGGCCGCTGCCGCGAAAATATTCGACCAGCGGAACCACCTGGTCCTCGTTGATACCGCGCTGGACCACGC
>JBOHXX010000447.1:0-1549 GCA_050737675.1 Pseudoxanthomonas sp. | reverse complement strand
ACCTACCAGCGCGTGGCCCGGGCCCTGGCCGATGCCGAAACCACCGCCGAGAAGCGCGCCTACTGGTACGAGCGCTTCGTCTGGGCGCTGCGCCGCGGGGCCATTCCCGCCGGCCGCATCACCTCCAACGCCGGCGCGCAGGAACACAAGCCGGCCACCAGCACCATCAACTGCACCGTGTCCGGCACCATCGAGGACTCGATGGACGGGATCCTGGACAAGGTCCACGAAGCCGGCCTGACCCTCAAGGCCGGTTGCGGCATCGGCTATGAATTCTCGACCCTGCGGCCGCGCGGCGCGTTCGTCGCCGGCGCCGGCGCGTACACGTCGGGGCCGATGTCGTTCATGGATATCTACGACAAGATGTGCTTTACCGTGTCCTCGGCCGGCGGCCGTCGCGGCGCGCAGATGGGCACCTTCGACGTGTCCCACCCCGACGTGAAGGATTTCATCCGGGCCAAGCGCGAGGACGGGCGCCTGCGCCAGTTCAACCTGTCGCTGCTGATCACCGACGGCTTCATGGAAGCGGTGGCCAACGACGCCGACTGGCCAATGGTCTTCCCGGTCAATGCCAAGGAACAGGGCGAGATCAACCTCGACGACGAGTCCGAGGTGATCTGGCGCGAATGGCCCACGCACAAGAACTACGTCAGCCGCGACGACGGCCTGGTCGCCTGCAAGATCTACGGCCACATCCGCGCGCGGCACCTGTGGGACATGATCATGGTCTCGACGTACGACTACGCCGAGCCGGGCTTCATCCTGATCGACCGGGTCAATGAAATGAACAACAACTGGTGGTGCGAGAACATCCGCGCGACCAACCCCTGCGGCGAGCAGCCGCTGCCGCCCTACGGCGCCTGCCTGCTGGGCTCGGTCAACCTGACCACCTTCGTCCGCGACCCCTTCACCGACCAGGCGACCTTCGACTGGGAGGAATACAAGGAAGTGGTGCGCGTGTTCACCCGCATGCTCGACAACGTGGTCGACGTCAACGGCCTGCCGTTGCAGCAGCAGCGCGACGAGATCTTGCGCAAGCGCCGCCACGGCATGGGCTTCCTCGGCCTGGGTTCGACCCTGACCATGCTGCAGATGAAGTACGGCAGCCCCGAGTCCTGCGAATTCACCGAATCCATCGCCCGCGACATGGCCGTGGCCGGTTGGGAAATGGGCCTGGCCCTGGCCAAGGAAAAAGGCGCCGCGCCGATCATGGAGGAACTGTTCGAAGTGAGCGCCGCGATGCTGCGCCTGCGCCCGGAAATGGCGAAGGACGGCTGGCGCATCGGCCAGCAGATCCCCGGCAAGGTGCTGCACGCCAAGTACAGCCGCTACATGCAGCGCGTGGCCGGGGTTTCGCCGGAACTGGTCGACGAACTGGCCGAGATCGGTTGCCGCTTCACCCACCACAGCTCCATCGCGCCCACCGGCACCATTTCCCTGAGCCTGGCCAATAACGCCTCCAACGGCATCGAGCCCTCGTTCGCCCATCACTACAGCCGCAACGTGATCCGCGAAGGCAAGAAGTCCAAGGAAAAGGTCGACGTGTTCT
>JBOHXX010000446.1:0-1592 GCA_050737675.1 Pseudoxanthomonas sp. | reverse complement strand
AACAAGTGCGCGCCCGCAAGTGCCGCAACGTGGCCATCGCCCTGGGCCTGGTCGGCTTCATCGTCTTGGTCTTCGTCGTCACCGTGGTGAACCTTCAGCGCAACACCGAGGCTCGCAAGGCGGCCGAGGCGGCGGCGGTCGGTACGGTGCTGCAGGCCGATCCCACCTTGCCCGCGCCCGCCGCTGAGCCCGCCTCGGGCCCGGCGCAGTGAAGGACCGCAAGAACCTCGTCGCGCTGATCTGCGCGGCCGTGGTAATGGGCATGACGGGCGCGGCTTTCGCCGCCGTGCCGCTGTATCGCCTCTTCTGTCAGGTCACTGGCTTTGACGGCACGGTGAAGAAGGCCGAGGCCGCTCCGACGCAGATCCTGGACCAGAGCGTCCTGATCCGCTTCGACACCAACGTCCGCAACCTGCCGATGGACTTCAAAGCCGAGCAGGTCAGCCAGCGGGTGCGAATCGGTGAAACCGGCATGGCCTATTTCAAGGTGACCAACACCTCGGATCAGCCGATCCACGCCACGGCCGCCTATAATGTCGTGCCGGAACGCGCCGGTCCCTACTTCCAGAAGCTGCAGTGCTTCTGCTTCGAGGGACAGGAAATCGGCCCGGGCGAGACCAAGGAATTCCCCGTTCAGTACTTCGTCGCGCCGGAAATGGCGACCGATGCGGAGTCCAAGGGCGTGCGGGAAATCACCCTCAGCTACACCTTCTTCCCCACCAAAGGGTTCCAGCAGGCCGCTTCCGGTCAATCCGCTACTGGCAAAGCCGGATAGCGGAGGCTATAGCCCCCTGTAAGAACGATCTCTCGCCTTAATTCAGAGACCCTGGAATGGCCGACGCGCACGCGAAACCGCATCACGATTACCACCTGGTGGACCCGAGCCCCTGGCCGCTGATCTCGTCCATGGCCACTGTGGTCATGTTCGTGGGCGCGGTCATCTGGATGAAGGGCCTGTTCGGCCTTGAAGCCGGCACCAAGTGGGTCTTCTTCGCCGGTCTGGCTGGCGTCCTCTACGCCATGTACGGCTGGTGGTCGGACGTCATCAAGGAATCCAAGAAGGGCGACCACACCCCGGTCGTCTCGATCGGCCTGCGCTACGGCATGATCCTGTTCATCGCTTCGGAAGTGATGTTCTTCGTCGCCTTCTTCTGGATGTTCTTCGACATGGCGCTCTTCACCGAGTCGCGCGCCCTGACCCCGGAAATCGGCAACTGGGCCGACACCGCCGCCGCCTGGAAGACCTGGCCGCCCAAGGGCGTCGAATTGCTGGACCCCTGGGGCCTGCCGCTGCTGAACACCGTCATCCTGCTGCTGTCGGGCACGACCGTCACCTGGGCGCACCACGCGCTGCAGGTCGGCGACCGCAAGGCCGCCAAGCTGGGTCTGCTGATCACCGTCCTGCTGGGCGTGCTGTTCACCGGCGTTCAAGCCTATGAGTATCACCACATCCTGCACGAGGGCTTCTTCTTCAACGAAGCCGCGACCCACTCGAAGCTCTATGGTTCGGTCTTCTTCCTGACGACGGGCTTCCACGGCTTCCACGTCCTGATCGGCACCATCTTCCTGGCTGTCTGCCTGCTGCGCCTGCA
>JBOHXX010000445.1:0-1652 GCA_050737675.1 Pseudoxanthomonas sp. | reverse complement strand
GCCAGAAACGGGCGAAGACCTTGCCGCCGTGCGCGCATTCGCTCTGCGCGATTTCGTTTTCGTGGTGCGGGAACTGCAGGTCCACGCCGCCGGCGTGGATGTCGATGGTCTCGCCGAAGATCGCCTCGATCATCGCCGAGCATTCGATGTGCCAGCCCGGGCGGCCGCGGCCCCAGGGCGATTCCCAGCCAGGAAGATCGGCTGTGGAGGGCTTCCAGAGGACGAAATCGCCCGGGTCGCGCTTGTACGGCGCCACTTCCACGCGCGCACCGGCCAGCATTTCCTCCGGGTCGCGGCGCGACAGCTTGCCGTACTCCTTGAACGTGGCCACCGCGAACAGCACATGGCCTTCCGCGGCATAGGCGTGCCCGCTTTCGATCAGGCGCTCGATCATGGCGATGATGTGCGGAACGTGGGCGGTCGCTTCCGGCTGAAGGTCCTGCGGGACCACGCCCAGGCCGGCCATGTCCTCGCGATAGGCGGCGGCGTATTTGTCGGTGATCGTTGAGATCGGCACCCCGAGTTCCTTCGCGGCGGCGTTGATCTTGTCGTCGATGTCGGTGATGTTGCGCGCGTAGCGCAGCCCGCCGAAGCGGCGGCGCAGCAACGCGGCCAGCACCCCGAACACCACCGGACCGCGGGCGTTGCCGATGTGCACGTAGTTGTAGACCGTGGGTCCGCACAGGTACATCGTGGGGCAGGCGGGATCCAGGGGCGCGAAGGGTTCCACCTGTCGCGTCAGGTTGTTGTGCAATCGCAGGGTCATCGGTGTTGGCGCAGTGGGGTAGCAAGGCGATTCTACCGGCCCGTACAGGGCTCCGACAGCATCGATTCAGCCCCTCTCCAGCCGCGCTGCCTACACTGTGGTCCGGGATTTCCAACCATAGTGGCCCAATGCGCCTGATCTGCTGCCTAGTGCTCTGCCTGTGCCTGTCTGCTTTCGCGAGCATGTCGGCGGCCGCGCAGAACCAGCCGCAGACCACCGTCGTGCCGGTTGAGAACGTGCGCCTGGACTATGCCCAGGTGCTTGCCGTGGAGCCGGTGTACCAGACCCTGCGTGCTTCCCGGACCGAGATGCGCTGCGAGGAAATCCCGGTACCCAGGCCCGCGCCACCCGTGGACGAAGGGCGCTGGTCCAAGATCGTCGATTCGGTGAAAGGGGTATTCGTGCGCATCCCGGAGCCGGAGCCCAAGCCGGGGCCGGCCAAGCAGAATTGCCGCATGGTTCCCGTCGACCGTGAGTTCCGCCGGCCCATCGCCTATGACGTCGATTACGTCTACAAGGGCTTCAAGTACCGCTCGCGCCTGGCTGAAGACCCGGGCAATCGCCTGCGGATCCGGGTTTCGGTGATGCCTTACGTGCCCGGCCAGGACATCGCCAGCCCCTGAGCCTTGCGCCGGCGGCTCCCCGCATGCGACGATGCGGTCAATGAAGACCAACGCACACCTGCACGCAAGTTCTGCCCGGATGGCCTCCGGCATGACTTCGCGTGCCCGCCGACCGGAACCGCTTATCTAGCTGGGTCGCCGGACGTGTGTGCTTGTTCAACCGGAACCCAGCCTGGCGCTGGGTTTTCTCGTTTCTGATCCCTGGGAAGTCACAAATGAAACATTTCTTGAATACGCAGGACTGGTCGCGCACCGAGCTGGAT
>JBOHXX010000444.1:0-1671 GCA_050737675.1 Pseudoxanthomonas sp. | reverse complement strand
GGGCCAATAATCGGCGAACATGCGGTAGGTGGTGGCTCCGAAGACGATGGCGCCGACCGATTGCAGGATTTTCACCTGCTCGTCCTCCGCATCCCTGAAATCGCCGCTGGCGTCGAAGAAGCCGATGCCGCCGTCCTCGTACGCGGCGTAACCATCCGTGCTGACGATCTGTTCCACGATGACCTTGCCCATGGCGTACTCCCGTGTTGGTGATTGCGGAAAGCGCTGCTGGATCCTCGCGCCGGCACCAGGCGAAACGGATCCTGGCTCCTGCTACCACGACGAGTGGAGGCATGCCGGATCGACCGGCCTGGATGGCGGGCTCTGGTTGGGGCGCAGCGACAGGCGTGGCCGTGGCCGGAGCTTGTGCTGATTTACGGTGTTGCAGACATGGCCCCGTCCGCTTCCACCGCTGATGACCCCGCCGCGTTGCTGCGGATCCTGGACGACCTGGCCTATGTCATCGAATGCGCTTCGCTGGATTACATGGGCGAAGGCAAGTACGAGCTGGGCAACCTGTGCAAGCGCATCGAGACCGACCCGCGCTACCGTATCGCCGATGGCGACGGAGTCGCGGAACGGCTGCGCGAAGCGCTGTCGCTGTATGCCAAGGGCGGCCGGGATTACCCGCAAGGCCATTCGCGGTTGATGTCGACCAGCCGCGAACTGTGGAAGCGGATGCATTCGCACCATCTTTCATAAGCGGCCTGCGGATTCCCGCAATCGGCACCATGAATGGATATGGCAAAAAAAGACCCCGCAGCGCGGGGTCTTTTCCTGTCGGGCGGGGCAGCGCGATTACATCACATCCGGTTCGCTGAAGGCCTCGATCTCGCCGGCGAATTCGTTGATCGGGATGCAGCTGCAGAACACGTTCTTGTCGCCGTGCACGTTGTCCACGCGCGCGACCGGCGGCCAGTACTTCTGCAGCTTCAGCGTGGCCAGCGGGAACGCTGCCAGTTCGCGCGGATAGGCGTGGGTCCATTCGCTGGCCATGACCATGGTCGCGGTGTGTGGGGCGTTCATCAGCGGGTTGTCTTCGCGGTCCAGTTTGCCGGCTTCCACTGCACGGATTTCGTCGCGGATCGCGATCATCGCGTCGATGAAGCGATCGAGTTCATGCTGCGATTCGCTTTCGGTCGGTTCGACCATCAACGTGCCGGCGACCGGAAAACTCAGCGTCGGTGCGTGGAAGCCGAAATCGATCAGGCGCTTGGCCACGTCCTCGGCGCCGATGCCGGTGGCGTCCTTGAGCGGACGCAGGTCGAGGATGCATTCGTGCGCGACCAGGCCGTTGCGACCGGTGTAGAGCGTCTCGTAGTGCGGGGCCAGCTTCTTGGCGATGTAGTTGGCGTTGAGCAGGGCCACCTGCGTCGCCTTGCGCAGGCCTTCGGTGCCCATCAGGGTGATGTACATCCAGGAGATCGGCAGGATCGAGGCCGAACCGAAGCTCGCCGCGCTGACCATGCCCACGTCGCCTTCGCCGCCGAAGGTGCGCGGCAGGAACGGGGCGAGATGCGACTTGACCGCGCACGGGCCGACACCGGGGCCACCGCCGCCGTGCGGGATGCAGAAGGTCTTGTGCAGGTTGAGGTGGGAAACGTCCGAACCCCACTTGCCGGGCTTGGCCACGCCGACCAACGCGTTCATGTTGGCGCCGTCGGTGTACAC
>JBOHXX010000443.1:0-1675 GCA_050737675.1 Pseudoxanthomonas sp. | reverse complement strand
GGCCGCGACCAGGTGCAACACATCGAAATGGCGCGCGATTTCGGCCAGCGCTTCAATCACCTGTTCGGCAAGGAATACTTCGTCCTGCCCGAAGCGGCGATCGAGGAAAGCGTGGCGACGCTGCCGGGCCTGGACGGCCGCAAGATGAGCAAGAGCTACGACAACACCATTCCATTGTTCGCGCCGCGTGCGGAACTGAAGAAGCTGGTGTCGGCACTGCTCACCGATTCGAAGGCGCCCGGGGAGCCGAAGCAGACCGAAGGCTCGGCGCTGTTCCAGCTTTACCAGGCGTTCGCCAGCGCGGAAGAAACCGCAAGGATGCGGCAGGCCTACGCCGATGGCATCGCCTGGGGCGAGGCCAAGCAGCAGTTGTTCGAGCGCATCGATGTCGAAGTCGCGCCGTTGCGCGAAAAATACGAAGCGTTGGTCGCCAAGCCGGCCGAGATCGAAGCGATCCTGCGCGATGGCGCGGCGCGGTTGCGGACGAAGTACGCCACGCCTTTCATCGCCGAATTGCGCGATGCGGTGGGTCTGCGGGACTTGTCGAGTACATCGGCGGTGGCCGGGAAAGCCGCGGCGAAAGCGGCATCGCCACAATTCAAGCAGTACCGCGAAGCGGACGGGAGGTTCTACTTCAAGCTGATCCATGGCGATGGCCGGACGCTGCTGCAAAGCGCAGGCCACGATTCGCCGCGCGAAGCCGGTCAGCTGATCGCCCGACTCAAGCGCGAAGGTGGCGCTGCGCTACACCTGGCCGAACACGATGCGGTCAAGCTGGGCGGTGAAGTCGTCGGCAAGCTGGTCGAGGATGCGGTCGGCCTCGATGCACTGGTTGAAGCGTTGGCGGCGTTGGTGGAAGACGAGGCCTGATGTCGTACCTGGCGCTGATCCTGTTCCTGCCGTGGTTCCTGCTGATCGGCGCGCTGTTCTGGTTGTTCCCGCGGCAGCCGCGGGATACCGCGCGCAAGCGTTTCGATGTGGCCGCGCTGGTCGTCGCCTTCGGGCTCAGTTTCGGCGGCATGCAATGGGGTTATGCGCTGGGCCTTGCCGACGTGGGCACCGGGGCCATCTGGAAGCAGGTACTGGCTACCCTGGTCGCTTACGGCGCGTTCCTGGCGGTCATGTTCATCGCGGTGGTGTTGCGCAGCTGGTGGTTGCAACACCGCAAGGCGTAGGAGCGTCCCATGGGCGCGAGCTCTTCGATCAAATCGCGGAACAAACCAGGAGCACGCGCCCAGGGGGCGCGCCTACGAAAGCCGCATCGTGGAGGAACGTCGCGACAGCTAGAATCCGGATTCAGCTACTGATCCGGGAAAATGCATGAGTGAGCACGGCATCCACGCCATCGATACCGCGTTCCAGCGCGATCATTTCGATGCCGCCTACCTGATTGTCGAGAACGGCCGCGGCGCCTTCGTCGATTGCGGTACCAACCATTCGGTTCCCAACCTGTTGGCCGCGCTGTCTTCGGCCGGATTACGCCCGGACGATGTGGATTGGTTGCTGGTGACCCATGTGCACCTCGATCATGCCGGTGGAGCGGGTGCGTTGATGGCCCGCCTGCCGAATGCGCGCTTGGTCGTGCATCCGCACGGCACGCGGCACATGATTGATCCGTCGAAACTCATCGCGGGCGCCACTGCGGTCTATGGCGAAGCGGAAATGCAGCGCAGCT
>JBOHXX010000442.1:0-1709 GCA_050737675.1 Pseudoxanthomonas sp. | reverse complement strand
GCTGAAGCCCCTCCCACACAAACGGATCGAATACCGTAAACGATGACGGCGAACCGAAGTTCGCCGTCATCGACCCACGTGTTGTCGCTAGCCGGTGTCAGGGCGTGGCGGGCGCCAGTTGTGTATCCGCATCCACGGTCAGCAGGCGGTTCACGTCCTGCACGTCGCTGCCGTCCAGGGTGCCGGCGGCCTGGTCCAGCAGCAGGCGGTTCTGCAGGTAGTTGTACTTGGCCAGCGCGTAGTTCTGCTGGGCCTGGAACAGGTTCTGCTGGTTGATCAACACGTCCAGCACGGTGCGCGTGCCGACTTCCAGGCCGACTTGCGAAGCTTCATACGCGGCCTTGGCTGAAACCAGGGCCAGGCGCCGCGCTTCGATCTCGCTGATGCCCGCTTCCAGGGTCTGGTAGGCGTTGCGGGTGTTGCGCACGATCGCGCGCTTCTGCTGTTCGTAACCGTCCTGCACCGAATCGCGATTGGCCAGCGCTTCGCGTACCCGCGACTGGGTGGCGCCGCCGGAGAAGATCGGCACGGTCAGGGTCAGGCCGACCGTGGTGCCGGTGCCGCTGCCCCCGCTGGCCGTATCGCCCCAGGCCGCGTCCTTGCCCCAGCTGCCACCGAGCGACAACGTGGGCAGGTGCCCGGCGCGCGCGGTGGCGACGCCGGCATCGGCGGACTGCACCTGGTATTCCAGCGACTTCAGCGCCGGGTTGGTGGTGACGGCGGTGTTGACCCAGCCTTCGGCGTCGTAATCGGTCGGCAGCACCGGGCGGAAATCGTCCGGCAGCGCCTTCAGGTTGGTGATCGGCTGGCCGGTAATCTCGGTCAGCGCTTCATACGCATCCTTCAACGCATTCTGGCTGGTGATCACGCTGGCGCGGGCGCTGTCGAACTGGGCGCGGGCTTCGTGCACGTCGGTGATCGGAGCCAGGCCCACGTCCAACCGCTTCTGCGCGTAGTCGAACTGTTTCTGCAACGCGGTCTGCTGTGCTTCGGCCGCGGCCAGGGTCTCGATCGCCACCAGCACGTTGAAATACGCGGCGGACGTGCGGGTGATCAACGCGTCGTTGGCCGCTTCCAGGTCGAAGTCGGCCGCCTGGCTCAAGGCTTTCTGCCCGCGCAGGGTGGAATAGCGGCTGAAGTCGAACACCGACTGGTTGACGCTGACGCCATAGCTGCGGCTGGTGTTGGTCAAGGTGCCCGGCACGCCGTCTTCTTCATTGCGGCTGCGGCTGAGCGAGGCGCTGCCGTTGACCTGCGGCAGCAGCGAGGCGCGTGCCTGCACGGCGCCTTCCTTCTGCGCCAGGCGCCCGGATTCGGCGGCGGCCAGCTGCGGGTCGCCGGCACGGGCGAGTTCATAGGTCTGCATCAGGTCGGTGGCGCTGGCTGCATCGATGGTTGCGAATGCAGGCAGGGCCAGGGCGAGCGCGAGGACTAGGGGGCGGCGGCTCATGCGGGTTCCTTGTTCAAATCAAAAGACGAATTCCGGCGTGGGGGCGGCGCCGGCAAGATAGGGGAGGTCGGTTTCAAACAACGATTCGATGCGCGGTCCGTTGACGTCGTTGTGGACCAGCACCGCTTCCATTACCGGCGAACGGCCGCGGACCACGAACAGGCGTCCTCCCGGACGCAGCCATTGCAGGAATCGCGGCGGCACCACGTCGACCGCGGCGGTGACGCAGATCGCATCGAAACGACGGTCGGTGGCGTAA
>JBOHXX010000441.1:0-1712 GCA_050737675.1 Pseudoxanthomonas sp. | reverse complement strand
CGCCAGCGTGCCGCAGCTCCACAGCAGCGCCATCAGGGCCAGGCTCTTGACGCGGCCCCAGCGATCGGCGACGAGCGAGAACGGCACCGTGAACAGACCGACCATCAGCGCGACGATGCCGCTGAGCGAGCCGAGCTTGGCGTCGGACAGGCCCCACTCAAGCCGCAGTTGGGGAAAGACGGCGTTCAGCACCTGGCGCGACATGTAGTCGGAAAGCAGGAGCGCAAAAATGAGGGCGAATACCAGCCACGCGTAGGCATGCGAGCGTGCCGGCTTGGCGGTGAGATCCGTGTCCGCGCGAGCGGCCCCGGAGAGGGACTGTCCCATGAAAGTCTCCTGCGGTCTGGTGCCGCTGTGGCGCCGCGAATTCGGCGCGGATTGTGTGATCCATGGCGAGCGGACTGGCATCGTTGCCGGTCCGCTTGCCCGGGCTGGCGTCAGGCTGCGCGCAAGGGCAGGTTTGCCTGCCGCGGCTTGCGGTTGGGCGCCATGCCATGCATTGCCAGGGTTTCGTCGGCATCCTTGTACTGCACGCCGATCTTGTAGATCTTGCGCGCTTCCTTGCCGCTGGCCACTTCACGGCCGAGCTCGCGGGCGACGCGCACGCACTGCTCGATCTGCTGCACCGAGGTCATGCGGTTGCCGTGCTGGTCGATGATGGTGTCCTCGATGCCGCAGCGGGGGTGCAGGCCCATCGACATGGCCATCATGTTGAACGGCAGGACGTTCTTCAGCAACGATTCGGCGGTCAGCGTGCAGCCATCCGGCGCGCGATGGATGAAGTTGAAGAAATTGAACGGATTGGGACCATCGAAGCCGCCGCCGATGCCGATCCAGGTCAGGTTCAGCGGTCCGGTGTACACGCCCTTGCGCACCAGGCGATCGAGCGTTTCCAGCGCATGGATGCCGGTCAGCTGGAAATGCGGCTGGATGCCGGAGGCCTGCAGGCGCCTCAGGTGCTCCTCGACCCAGGCGGGGCCGGCGGGCACGGTCATTTCGCTGTAGGCGGCCTGGAAAGCCGGGTTGGCCAGCGAGGTGCCCTCCAGGTATTCCGGGTAGAGCAGCTCCATGATGTTCATCTGCGTCGTATTGATGGCTACCGTCACCTGGTCCGGCTTGGGGTCCAGGTCGGCGAGCATGTGCCGGGTATCGTCCGACAGCCACTTGGCGGCCTGGCCGTCGTCTTCCGGGGCAAACGAGATCGAGCCGCCGACCTGGATGATCATGTCGGGCACCGCGGCGCGCACGCCGGCGATCAGTTCGTTGAACTTGGACAGGCGCTTGGAGCCCTTGCCGTCGAGTTCGCGCACGTGGAGGTGCAGCACCGTGGCACCGGCGTTGTAGCAGTCAACGGCCTTTTGCACCTGTTCCTCCATCGTCACCGGAATGTCTTCGGGGAAATCCGCCGGCATCCACTCGGGGCCGTAAGGCGCCACGGTGATGACCACTTTGTCCTGGTTTTCGGGGTGCAGGGAATCGTCGAGGAATTGCATGTTTAGTCCTTGTCGGGTTGGGGCAGAGTCAACAGAGCCAATTGCGTCAGCAGCTCTGCAAAGCTGGCGTCGGAGCGTATCCCGACGTGGTGAGTAACTGCCGGGGCCAGTGCCAAATGCACATCGTTCCAACCGCCCTCGGTCAAGTGGCGGCGCGCCGCCGGGAGCACAACGCCTTCTTCGCGGCCCATGTATTCCCATACCTGGCGGGCATACTGC
>JBOHXX010000440.1:0-1719 GCA_050737675.1 Pseudoxanthomonas sp. | reverse complement strand
CCATTGAACAGGAATTTCTCCAATTCCTCTTCCAGGAACTTGCGGTGCTTGGGATCGCGCGGCGACAGCCGGTTCTCGTTGATCAGCATGGTCTGGTGCGCCAGCCATGCGGCCCAGGCCGGTTTGCCGATGTGCGCGTAGATGCGCTGGCCCAGTTCGCCGGGATAGGGAACGAAATCCAGGCCTTCGGCTTCGTTTTTTTCGTATTCGCAGAAGATGGTTCTTGGCATGTCGGTCCTTTCAGCGCGGCGTTTGGTCGCCGAGCAGCTTGCGGATGGGCGCGGGCAATCCGAGCGAGACCAGGTCCGCACGCGCGACCCAGCGCAGGTCGTCATTGTCGCGTACCACGTCGCGGGCGGCGAGCGCCTGCCAGCGCAAGGGATGCATGCGCAAGCGGTAGTGGGTGAAGACGTGCGGAATTTCCGCCAGGGTTTCGGCGTGGTCGTAGTCGCCGCGCAGGTGCGTCGAAAACCATTCGCGGGCCTGCTCGTGGCTTTCCGCTTCGGGTAGCGACCAGAGCGAAGCCCATATGCCGGTCGGCGGCCGTCGTTGCAGCAGCACTTCGCCGACTACGTTTTCCGCCAGCAGGATCAGTGCGCTGCGTTCGGGTAGCGGCTTGCCAGGGCGTGAGGTGGGCAGTTCTTCCACACGTCCGTCACGCAGGGCCACGCAATCGTCCTGAAGCACGCACAACATGCAGGCGGGATTCTGTCGCGTGCACAAGGTGGCGCCGAAATCCATCTGCGCCTGGGTGTAATCGGCCATGCGCGCATCGGGCAGGTGCGCCTGCGCCAATGTCCATAATTCCTTTTCGACCGCGGGCGAATTCGGCCAGCCGCCGATGCCGTGGTAACGCGTAAGCACGCGCTTGACGTTGCCGTCGAGGATCGCTGAACGATCGCCCCAGGCCTGCGCCAGGATCGCACCGGCGGTGCTACGGCCGATGCCGGGCAGGGCGACCAGCGCATCGTGGTCGCGCGGCAGGTCGCCGCCATGCAGTTCCATGCACAAACGCGCGGTGGCATGCAGGTTGCGGGCGCGGGCGTAATAGCCAAGCCCGGACCATTGCGCGAGCACTTCGTCGAGCGACGCCCTGGCGAGATCCGCAAGTGTCGGGAATACCGAGACGAAGCGCTCGAAGTACGGCATCACCGTCTTCACCTGGGTCTGTTGCAGCATGACCTCCGCCAGCCACACGCGATACGGCGTACGTGGATGCTGCCAGGGCAGGTCGTGGCGGCCGGAATGATCGAACCATTCGAGCAGGCGTTGGGCGAAGTTGGCGGTTACGGCGTTCATCGGGTCGGTGTGGTTGCAGGGATTTCCGGGTCTTCGATCTGCACTTCCACGCCTTCGAGGGTGGCGCCGGAAATTTCCAGCTCCGGCGTGGTCAGCGTGCCCGCCAGTGGCGGCAGCGGCGAGCCCTTGCCGCCGGCATCGATCCATTCCAGTACTGCCGGCAACTGGAAGCGGCCTTGGAAGCGCGTCGCGTCGCGCCGCAGTTCCATCGCTGCCGTGCCAGCGAAGTCGGGCGAGCCCAGGTAGCTCAACGTAAACGGCAATGCCGAACCCGATTGGCCGATAGGCGACGGCAGCGCTGGCCAGGCGGCCGGCCATTGCGCAATGCGGCCATCGAGTTGCAGGACCAGCCTGCGGCCCAGGGCCAGGGTGCCGAATGCATCGAGTCGCGGGATCGGCGTGTCGTCGCCCTGCCCGTGC
>JBOHXX010000439.1:0-1742 GCA_050737675.1 Pseudoxanthomonas sp. | reverse complement strand
GTCCGGGGTTCCTGCGCGCGCGTGGACATAGGCCATGACCGCACTCAGCATCAGCACCGCACCCCAGATGCCGAAGGCGATGGACGCCGCCCGGAGGTAGGCGCCGTGGGTCAGGATGAACGACATGCCGCCGATACCCGCCAGCAACCCCGCGGTCACATAGACCCGGCCGGTCCAGCGATGCACGGCGCGATGGCGGGCGCGGATCCGGGCCGAGAGCAAAATCGGCCAGGCCAGCACGAGTATCGTCCCCGTCATGAAGTGCAGGCCGATGCCGAGGTTGGCGATCCAGACGGAGGCCGTCGGCATCGGCAGGCCTGCCACCAGCTCGTGCCACTGTTCGAAATTCCTGAATGTGGCGCCGGTCGCCCGGAGAATGATGTAGGTGCCGAAAATCGCGAGGCCCGCCAGGGCTGCGAGGTAGAAAAAACGGCCGGTCCAGCGGAGCAGACGTTCTTCGACGGGAACCCGCCGTGGCGCCGCCTGGCCCAGGGTCATCCTGCCTTGCTCGTTCATGGCGCGCTCCCGTCGATGGCTGGTACCGGATTCGTTTCCGGCCCGGCCAGCTTCCCGCCGTCGCACGGGCGAGTCCTTAGGAAAGCCGCAGACAGTTCGCAGGAAAATCTTGGAAAAGGTTTGGACCGGCCGGCACCTATACTTGGCCAGGGGTTTCCCAGCGGGGAACGCATGCCAGAACCTGTGCCAGGCAACCTTGTCTTCGACGACGTGGTCATCGACTTCGCCGGCCGGCGTTTGTCGCGCGGCGGCCGCGAACAGCCGCTGGAACCCAAGGCCTTCGCCGTGCTCGCGCTGCTGGCCGGTTCACCCGGCCGGGTGTTTGCCCGGGACGAAATCCTGGACGCGGTCTGGGGCCACCGGCACGTCACCCAGAGCGTGCTGAACCGGATCATGAGCGTGTTGCGCCAGGCATTGGGCGAGGATGCGCAACATCCGCGCCGGCTGCATACGGTGCATGGGGTCGGCTACCGTTTCGACCCGCCGCCGCTGCCGGAAGCCGATGCGTCACGTTCGACGACGCAATCACCGGCTGGACCGGTGCGCACGCGCTGGCCCTGGCTCGCTGCCGGCGCGGCCGCGGTGCTGCTGGTGGCGACCGCTGCCGCATGGCTGCTGCGCAAGGACGATGACGCCGCGCCGGATGCCGTGCCCGCGGTCCCGGCATCGCCTTCGCTGGCGGTACTGCCGTTCGCCGATCTTTCCCGGTCGCACGACCAGGAATACCTGGCCGACGGCCTGGCCGAGGAAATCCTCAACCAGTTGGCGCAAGCGCCGGCGCTGCGGGTGGTGGGACGCACCTCGAGCTTCTCGTTCAAGGGCAGGAACGAAGACCTGCGCAGCATCGGCCGGAAACTCGGTGTCGCCTACCTGCTCGAGGGCAGCGTGCGCAAGGACGGCGAGCATCTGCGTGTCACCGCGCAGCTCGTCGGTGCCGACGATGGCACCCATCTGTGGTCGAAAACCTATGCGCGTGAATTGCGCGACGTGTTCGCGGTGCAGGAGGAAATCTCGCGCGACGTGGCCCAGGCCCTGAGCGTGAAACTGGATGTGGCGAGGTTCAACCGCGAGCAGGGCGGCACCACGCACGTGGAGGCCTACGAGCGCTTCCTGCACTGGCGCAGCATCGTGATGCAGGAACAGTTCGATTTCGGACATGATCGCGAACGCCTGCAGCTGGCGCGCGAGATGGTGGCGCTGGATCCGCAATGCGTGCTGTGCTGGGA
>JBOHXX010000438.1:0-1746 GCA_050737675.1 Pseudoxanthomonas sp. | reverse complement strand
CCGCATGAGCACTCACGCCGAAATCAGCAAGTGGACCCTGCCGCAACTGGCCCAGGCCAAGCGCAGCGGCCGCAAGCTGGTGATGCTGACCGCCTACGACTACAGCTTCGCCCGGGTGGTCGACGACAATGGCGTGGACCTGGTCCTGATCGGCGATTCGCTGGGCATGGTGGTGCAGGGGCGCGATTCGACCCTGCCGGTCACCGTCGAGCACATCGCCTACCACACCGCCGCGGTCGCCCGCGGGCTGTCGCGGGCGATGCTGATCGCCGACCTGCCGTTCCAGTCCGACGCCACCCCCGAACGCGCGCTCGATGCATCGATCACCTTGCTCCAGGCCGGCGCGGAAATGGTCAAGCTGGAAGGCGCGGGCCACAAGCTGGACGTGATCCGCTTCCTGGTCGAACGCGACATCCCGGTCTGCGCGCACCTGGGCCTGACCCCGCAGTCGGTGCTGAAGTTCGGCGGCTACAAGGTGCAGGGGCGCGACGAAGCCGCCGCGGCCCGGCTGCGCGCCGAGGCGCAGGCCGTCGCCGACGCCGGCGCCTCGATGCTGGTGCTGGAATGCGTGCCGTCGTCGCTGGCCGCCGCGATCACCGCGGCCATCGCCATTCCCACCATCGGCATCGGCGCCGGTCCCGACTGCGATGGCCAGGTGCTGGTCCTGCACGATTTCCTCGGCATCGACACCGGCCACCGCAAGCCGAAGTTCGTCAAGGATTTCCTCGCCGGTGGCGGTTCCATCGCCGGCGCGATTTCCGCCTATGCGGCGGCCGTGCGCGACGGTTCCTTCCCCGATGCAGAACACTCCTACTGACGCCACGGCTCCGCCTGGGGAAGCGCAATGATCGAAACCATCACCGAACTCGACGCGCTGCGCGCGCGGGTCAATGGCTGGAAGCGCGAAGGCCTGCGGGTCGGCTTCGTGCCGACCATGGGCAACCTGCACGCCGGCCATTACTCGCTGGTGATGCTGGCCCGGCAGTACGCCGACCGGGTGGTCTCCAGCGTGTTCGTCAATCCGACCCAGTTCGGTCCCAACGAGGACTTCACCCGTTATCCGCGCACGCCCGAGGCGGACACGACCGGCCTTGAAGGCGCCGGTTGCGACGTACTGTGGCTGCCGACGGTGGAATCGATGTATCCGTTCGGCATCGAGCTGGCGGCGAGCGTCAACGTACCGGGGGTCAGCGGCGTGCTCGAGGGTGCGCACCGGCCGGGCCATTTCGATGGCGTGTGCACGGTGGTCACGCGCCTGTTCAACCAGGTGCAGCCCAACGTGGCCGCGTTCGGCAAGAAGGATTTCCAGCAGCTCGCGGTGATCCGGCAGATGGTGACGGACCTGGCCTTTCCGATCGAGATCCTGGGCGGCAGCATCGTCCGCGAGAGCGACGGCCTGGCGATGAGTTCGCGCAACCAGTACCTGGGCGCCGACGAGCGTCCCGTGGCGTCAGAGATACGGCGCACCTTGCTGGCGATGCGCGAGGCGATCGTCGCCGGACAGTCGCGCGATGCGGTCGAGGCTGAAGCGTCGCGTCGCTTGACCGAAGCGGGTTTCGTGGTCGATTACGCCGCAGTCCGGCGTCCCGACCTGGGTGAACCGGAACAAGGCGAGACCGGCGCGAAAGTCGCGCTGATCGCAGCCAGGCTGGGCAAGACCCGGTTGATCGACAACCTGGAGTGGTGAACCCGCCCGTAGGAGCGCCCCATGGGCGCGAGCTCTTCGTTACGTATCCGGAATCCCGA
>JBOHXX010000437.1:0-1762 GCA_050737675.1 Pseudoxanthomonas sp. | reverse complement strand
AGTTCATTCCGCTCGGTGGCCCCGATGGCGGTGATGGTGGCTTCGGCGGCAGCGTATGGATCGAGGCCGACGAGAACATCAGCACCCTGGTGGATTTCCGCCACCAGCGCATCTTCAAGGCCCAGCGCGGCGAGAACGGCATGGGCCAGCAGCGCTATGGCAAGGGCGGCGACGACCTGGTCATCGCCGTCCCCGTCGGCACTGCCATCGTCAACGTCGGCACCGACGAAGTGATCGGCGATCTCACCGCGCATGGCGATCGCCTGCTGGTGGCCAAGGGTGGCAAGGGCGGCCTGGGCAACATGCACTTCAAGAGTTCGGTGACGCGTTCGCCGCGCCGGGCCACGCCGGGTGATGAAGGCGAGGCGCGTACGCTGAAGATGGAATTGAAGCTGCTGGCCGATGTCGGCCTGCTGGGCTTCCCCAATGCCGGCAAGAGCACCTTCATCCGTGCGGTTTCGGCTGCGACTCCCAAGGTCGCCGATTACCCGTTTACCACGCTGTATCCGAACCTTGGCGTGGTCAGCGTGGAGGCCCACAGGAGCTTCGTGATCGCCGACATCCCCGGCCTGATCCAGGGCGCGGCGGATGGTGCGGGCCTGGGCGCGATGTTCCTGCGCCACCTGCAGCGCACCCGCCTGCTGCTGCACCTGGTGGACATGGCGCCGATGGAAGGCGGGGTGGAGATCTCGCCGGCCGAACAGGTGCGGGCGATCGAGCACGAGCTGGAGAAGCACGACCCCGAGCTGCTGCAGAAGCCGCGCTGGCTGGTGTTGAACAAGGCCGACCTGATGTTCGAGGACGAAGCCGCGACCCGCGCCGCGGAAGTGATCGCCGAGCTGGGCTGGACCCAGCCCTGGTACGTGACTTCGGCAGTGTCGCGCGAAGGCACCTGGCCGATCATGAAGGACGTGATGGCCTTCTTCGACCGCCTCAAAGAGGACGAGCAGGAAGCGCGCAATGCCGGCTGAGGCTTGTGTCGTGCCACAAACAAAAAACCCGGCCGGAGCCGGGTTTTTTGGTATTCGCGGCACTTCGACCGGAAGCTGCGACGGATCAGGCGGCTTGCAGGGCCTTGATGCGGGCGGTCAGGCGGCTCTTGTGGCGGGCGGCCTTGTTCTTGTGGATCAGGCCGCGCGAACTGAAGCGGTCCAGGATCGGCTGGGCCACGGCGAAGGCAGCCTGGGCGCCTGCGGCGTCGTTGGCGTCGAGCGCCTTGAGCACTTTCTTGACGGCGGTGCGCAGCATCGAACGCTGGCCGGTGTTGCGCATGTTGCGCACGACGGCCTGCTTGGCGCGCTTCTTGGCGGACTTGATATTTGCCACGGTGGGTATCCTAGGAAATCGTTGGGTGGAGCGGTAATGGACGGAATGCGGGAAAACGAACGCGAAATTATGGGGTATTCAATGACTTGCGTCAACCCGCCGGGAGCCCGCCCATGAGCGGCAACCGGCTGCTGCGTTCCACGGCGGTTTTCAGCTCGATGACCTTCCTGTCACGGGTCTTCGGGCTGGTGCGGGACCAGGTCTATGCGGCGGTATTCGGCGCCAGCCCGGCCATGGAAGCCTTCGTGGTGGCCTTCCGCATCCCCAATTTCATGCGCCGCCTGTCCGCGGAAGGCTCGTTTTCGATGGCCTTCGTCCCGGTACTGGCGGAGTACAAGGCCAATGGCGATCGTGCCGCGGTCAAGGACCTGATCGACCGGGTGACCGGCACACTGACCGCGTTCCTCCTGGTCCTGACCGGTGTGGCGGTGCTGGC
>JBOHXX010000436.1:0-1765 GCA_050737675.1 Pseudoxanthomonas sp. | reverse complement strand
GAACCCTCGGCCGAGGATTCGCCATTCGCGAGCATGGAAGGCGTGATCCGCGAGGAACGCGGACTGGTGTTCGAACGCGAAGAAAGCGACTGAGCCTTCCGTGCTTCCCGAACCCTTCGAGGACTCGCGCCGGCTGACCGGCAGCAACCTGTATTTCCCCGGCACCGGCGCGGCGCTGGAGACGGCGCGTGGACTGGTGTTCGACGAAACCACGCTTGCGGCGTGGAAGAGGAATATCGGGACCGCATGCGCGACGCTCGGCTGGCCGGAGGAAAAGATCGTCCTCCGCCACCACCGCACCGGCGTCTCGCTCGCCTTCATTGCACCCGCCGACCAGCTCTACACCGCCACCGAGGTCAATGAGTGGGCGTGGTGGTCCGCTGTGTTTTCTCCCGACGGGAGAAGGGATCAACAGCCGACGCCATTCCATGCGCCGGGCTTTGCAGCGATCTGGGACGAAGAATCGGCACTCCACACCCTGCGTGCAGCCGCAAAAGCCGAGTCGCGCCCGCAGTTGATCGCACTCATGCACGCGACCGAAGCCCATCACCTGCCCTTCCTCGCCGACGACGACGAAGTCACCATCGGCGAAGGCAACGGCAGCCGCAGCTGGTTCGTCGACGAACTGCCGGCGCCCGACGCGGTGCCGTGGAATGAACTGCATGCGATCCCCACCGCGCTGGTCACCGGTTCCAACGGCAAGACCACCACGGTGCGCCTGCTGGCGGCGATGACCCGGGCGCATGGCTGGCGCACCGCGCACAGTTGCACCGACGGCGTCTACTTCGACGGCAATGCGCTGGAAGCCGGTGATTTCTCCGGCCCCACCGGTGCGCGCACCGCGCTACGCCAGGGCGAGGCGCAGGCGGCGATCCTGGAAACCGCGCGTGGCGGCATGCTTCGCCGTGGCCTTGCGGTCGCGCACGCCAACGCCGCCATCGTCACCAATATCGCCGCCGACCATTTCGGCGAATACGGCATCCACGACCTCGACGACCTCGCCTCGGTGAAGCTGGTCGTAGCCCGCGCGATCGACGACCAGGGATTGCTGGTGCTCAATGCCGACGATCCGGTCCTGGTGAGTCAGTCGAAAACCCTGACCTGTCCCTTGGGTTGGTTCGCGCTGGATTTCGACCTGCCCGCGCTGGCTGATCATCGCCAACGCGGCGGTCCCGCCTGCGGCGTTCGCGATGGACGCCTGTTGTTGCACTTCCAAAGCATCACCCACGACCTGGGCGAAACCGCGGCGATGCCGCTGACCCTGGGTGGTCGCGCGGTCTACAACATCGCCAATCTTGCCGGCGCCGCATTGACCGGTGCGGCACTGGGCATAGCGCCCACCACGCTCGCAACCGTGGCCGCCAGTTTCGGGCGCACGCGGGCCGACAACCCCGGACGCCTGCAGCACTGGCGGTTCGGCACGATGGACGTGTTCGTCGATTACGCCCACAACCCCGACGGCCTCCAGGGCCTGTTCGAGGCAGTGGACGCGAAAGCAAGGAAAGGCCGCCTGGCCTTGATCCTGGGCCACGCCGGCAACCGCGAGGACGCCGATCTGCGGGCGGTGGCCGCGACCGCAGCCGGCTCGCATCCCGATCTCGTGGTGTTGAAGGACATCGCCGGCTACGAACGTGGCCGCGCTTCTGGCGAGGTCGCAGCCATCATGCGCGCGCAATTGCTGGAGGATGGAGTCCGGCCCGAAGCCATCGCCACCTGTCTGGACGAAGTCGAGGCCGCGCGCATTCCCCTGGCCTGGGCCCACGAC
>JBOHXX010000435.1:0-1772 GCA_050737675.1 Pseudoxanthomonas sp. | reverse complement strand
CCTCGTCGGGACAACCGAACGAGCTCGCGCCCATGGGGCGCTCCTATGGATTTCCCGGGTTTAGCGGATGCTGCGGCCCAATTGCATCGACCGCAGGCGGTCGTCGGCGGTGCGGGCGACGTCGCTGTTGGGGTATTTGGCGACCACGTCGTTCAAGGTGCGCTCGGCATCGTCGACCTTGCCCAGGCCATATTCGGACAGGCCCAGCTTCAGCAGCGAACCGGAAGCCTTGTCGTGGGTTGGATAGCGCTCCAGCAAGGTGCGGAACTGCTGAGCGGCCAACTGGTAGTTCTGGGTGACGTAGTAGCTTTCGCCCAGCCAATAGAGTGCATTCGGGGTATAGGCGCCGTTCGGGTAGAGCTCGAGGAAACTCAGGAACAGCTGCGCCGCATCGGCGTAGTTGCCGCCCTTGAGTGCATCGAAGGCGACGTTGTAGGCGGCGCGTTCGTCGCCCGAATTGGCCATGGCCCCGACATCGCCGTGCACGGAGGGCGGTCGTTCCGCGGAAGCGGAAACCGCTGGACTGGCTGCTTGTGCCGGCGCCACTGGCGGACCGGCCGCCGGGGGTGCGGATGGCGTACCGCCTTCCAGGCGATTCAAGCGTCCATCCAGGTCCAGGTACTGGTCGCGGCTGGTCTGCTTGAGCTGCTCGTTTTCGTTCTGCAACTGTTCCACCAGGGAACGCAGTTGCTGCAATTCGGTGCGCATCTGGCCGATCTGGTTCAGCAGGTCGGTGTTGCCACGGTCATTGGCGGCCTGGGTCTCCAAGGCTGCCACGCGGTCGGCCAGGCTCTGGCGTTGCGCATGGGCAGGTGCGGCGGCCGCGAAGGCCGCCGCGATGACCAGGATGGATCTCGACAGGATCTGCATCATCTGCTCTTGCTGGTTACCGGAACGTGCTTACTTCGCGGTGTACACGATCTCGACGCGACGGTTGCGGGCCCAGCAATCCTCGTTCGAATCGGTGCAGATCGGGCGCTCTTCACCGTAGCTGATCACCGAAACCTGGCTGCCGGAACCGCCCTGCGCCTGCAGCGCGGAAGAGACGGCGTTGCCGCGGCGTTCGCCCAGGCCCTGGTTGTAGGCACGGCTGCCGCGCTCGTCGGCGTTGCCTTCCAGGTTGATGCGCGAAGACGGACGATCGCGCAGGTACTTGGCGTGGCAGCCGACGATGGCCTGGAATTCCGGCTTCAGCGCGTCCTGGTCCAGGTCGAAATAGACCACGCGCTGGCGCAGGCAGGCGTCGGTGTCGAGGTCGTTCGGGCCATAGGCGCCGGCGGTAGTGGTGCCGTCGGTGACTACACCGGTGTTGCCGGTGTTACCGGTGTCCGCAGGCAAGGTGTCCTTGACGGTCTTCTTGCAACCCGCCAGCACGGCGACGGACAGAAGGGAAAGCATGACTACACGGGTGGTGGTATTCATCGTGGTTCCTCGGGGGCTATGACACGGGTGAAGCAATGGGGTTTCACAATATTAACTCGGGGGCCCGCTCAACGGGGACTGCGATAGGGGGACCAGGCGGGTTCGCGTACATCGCCATCGGCCAGAACCAGGCGCTGGCGCACGCGGGCATCGGCGGAAACCGCGTACAGCACACCCCGGCGACCCTCGCGTGCGGCGTAGATCACCATGCTGGCATTGGGGGCGAAGCTGGGCGACTCGTCCAGCGAACCCGGTGACAAGGTGCTCCAACGCGGCGAACCCAGGCTGCTGTCCATCATCGCGATGCGGTAGTTGTTGCCAGCACCCTGGGCCATGGCGATCTTCTTGCC
>JBOHXX010000434.1:0-1772 GCA_050737675.1 Pseudoxanthomonas sp. | reverse complement strand
GACGCGGCCGGACTGACCACCTGGTTCGACCTGGATCGACTGGAAGGCGGCGACGACTACGACCGCAAGATCCGCGCGAATATCGGCCGCTGCAGCTTCTTCCTGCCGGTGATCTCGGCCACCACCCAGCGCCGCCAGGAAGCGTATTTCCGTCGCGAATGGAGTTATGCGGTGGATCGCTCGCGCAACATCGCCGACGGTGGGGTCTTCATCCTGCCGGTGTGCATCGATGACACCTCCGAAGCCGAAGCGCTGGTGCCGGAACTGTTCAAGGCGCTGCACATCGTGCGCCTGCCGGGTGGTGAGCCGCCACCGGAATTCCTGCGCCGGCTGCAGGATCTCTTCAGCGGAGCGCGCGCATGACGCCGGAAAGCAACAGTAGCGTCGGCGTCGCCGCCGTCACCCTGGACCCTGAAAACCCCTGGCTGGGCCTGTTTTCCTACACCGAGCAGACCCGCGCCTATTTCCATGGCCGCGATGATGAAACCAGCGAACTCGCGCGGCGCGTGCAGCGCAAGCTGCTGAGCGTGCTGTTCGGCCAGTCCGGCCTGGGCAAGACCTCCCTGCTGCGCGCTGGCCTGGTACCAAGGTTGCGCGCCGAGGGCTTTTGTCCGGTGTACGTGCGTGTCGACTACGCGCCCGAATCGCCATCGCCTTCCGAACAGATCAAGCAGGCGATCCTGAAGGCCTCGAACGAGGCCGGCTACTGGACCCAGAGCGGGGTTGCGGTCGAAGGCGAATCGCTATGGGAGTTCATGCACCACCGCGGTGACCTGTTGCGCGATGCCGATGGCCGCACGCTGATGCCGTTGCTGATCTTCGACCAGTTCGAGGAAGTCTTCACCCTGGGCCAGGCCGACGATGCCGGTCGCCTGCGCGCCAGGCAGTACCTGGAAGACCTGGCAGACCTGGTCGAGAACCGTCCACCGGCCGCGCTGGAAGCGCGCATCGAGGAAGATGATGCCGTCGCGGAGGATTTCGATTTCGCGCGCGCCGACTACCGCATCCTGATCGCATTGCGCGAGGACTACCTGGCCCACCTGGAAGGCGTGAAGACGATCATGCCCTCGATCACCCAGAACCGCATGCGCCTGGCACGCATGAGCGGTGCGCAGGCGTTGAGCGCGGTGGTCAAGCCGGGCGGCAAGCTGATCTCGCAGGAAGTGGCCGAGTCGATCGTGCGTTTCGTCGCTGGCGGTTCGGAACTGGGCAACGCGGAGATCGAACCCTCGCTGCTCAGCCTGATCTGCCGCGAGTTGAACACGGTGCGGCTGAGCCAGGGCCGCGCGGAGATTTCCGCCGACTTGCTGGCCGGTTCGCGCGACACCATCCTCAGCGAGTTCTACGAACGCACCCTGGCCGACCAGCCGGCAGGCGTGCGCCGCGTGGTCGAGGACGAACTGCTCACCGACTCCGGCCATCGCGAGAGCCTGGCAGAAGAGCGCGTGGCCAAGGCGCTGGTCGCGGCCGGTGCGCCGGTCGATGCTCTGGCCACGCTGGTCAACCGGCGCTTGCTGCGTATCGAGGACCGGCTGGATATGCGCCGGGTGGAATTGACCCACGACGTGTTGTGCAGCGTGGTCCTGGCCAGCCGCGACCAGCGCCATGCCAACGAAGCGCGCGAGGAAGCCGAACGCCAACTCGCCGTGCAACAGGAACGCGAAGCCACCACGCAGCGCGCACTGGTGCGCGCGCGGCTGATCGCCAGCGTGTGCGGCGTGTTGATGGTGGTTGCGGTGATCGGCGCGGTGTTCGGTTGGGTCAACCTGCAC
>JBOHXX010000433.1:0-1796 GCA_050737675.1 Pseudoxanthomonas sp. | reverse complement strand
GTGTTGAGCTTGGCCAGCAGCTTGGCGCCTTCAGTGGGTTTTCCATCGAGCTCCACGGCCACACCGTTCTCGAACTTCAGGGTGACGTTCAAGGGTTCGACCGGCCATGCATTGCGCGGTGCGCACCAGCCGCGCGCGCCTTCGCCCGGCGCTTCCCAGCGGTCGATCTCGCCGCCGGACATGGTCAGGCCCAGCAGGTTCTCGTTGATCGTGTAAGCCTTCTGCTTGGCACGCACACCGAAACCGCGATCCTCCAGGTATTTCTGCTCGTAGGCGCGGGTCTGGGTGTGTTCCTTCTGGATTTCCCGGATCGGCGCGACGATCTGGTAATCGCCCGACGCCTTCACCGCCAGGTCGAAACGCACTTGGTCGTTGCCCATGCCGGTGCAGCCATGGGCGATGATTTTCGTACCGAGTTCCTTCGCACGCGCCAGGGCTGCATCGACGATCAGGTAACGATCCGAAACCAGCAACGGATACTGGCCCTGGTAGCCCTCCCCGGCCCACACGAACGGCTTGACGAAGCCGTCCCAGATGGCGGGACCGCCATCGACGGTGACGTGGCTGGTGGCGCCGAGTTCGGCGGCGCGCTTCTCGATGAAATCGCGTTCCTCCGCATCCACGCCGCCGGTGTCGGCGAACACGGTGTGCACGGCGTAGCCCTGCTCCTGCAGGTAGGGAATGCAGAAACTGGTGTCGAGGCCGCCGGAGAAGGCGAGGACGATGTCTTTGGTCTGGGTCATGGGGGCTTTGGGGAAGTGGAAGAGGAGTGAGCGGAGAGAAGTGAGGAGTGAGTAGAAGCGGAGTTTCTGGAGAATGAGACAGCGAGCTTTCGCTCACTCCTCACTCCTCTCCGCTCACTTCTGCATCAACGCGGCCATCACGGCCTTCTGCACGTGCAGGCGGTTTTCGGCTTCGTTGATGGCGATGCATTGCGGCGAATCCATGACCGCGTCGGTGGCCTTGATGTTCCGGCGCAGCGGCAGGCAATGGCTGAAGACGCCGTTGTTGGTCAACGCCATCTTGCGTTCGTCGACTATGAAGTGCTTGTACTGGTCGCGGATGGGCTTCTCCGGCTCCCAGTTGCCGAAGTACGGCAACGCGCCCCAGCTCTTGGCGTAGATGATGTCGGCGCCGGCGTAGGCGCTGTCGGTGTCGTGGCTGATGCGCAGCGAGCCGCCGCTTTCGGCCACGTTCTGCTCGGCCCAGCCCATGTAGCGCTCGTCGAGGATGTATTCAGGCGTCGGGCACAGCAGGGTCACGTCCATGCCCATGCGCGTGGCGATGGTCAGCGCAGAGTTCGCCACGGCGGTATTGAGTGCCTTCGGGTGGTAGGTCCAGGTCAGCACGTACTTCTTGCCGCGCAGGTCGGGCGTACCGAAGTGTTCCTGCAGGGCCAACACGTGGGCCAGTTCCTGGCAGGGATGGGTGATGGTTTCCAGGTTGATCACCGGCACCGTGGCGTGCTGGGCGAAGCCGCGCAGGACGTGGTCCTGCCGGTCCTGGGACCAGTCGATGAACTTGGGGAAGGCGCGCACCGCGATCAGGTCCACGTAGCGCGACAGCACCTTGGCCACTTCGGCGATGTGTTCTTCGGTATCACCATCCATCACCGTGCCCACGCCGAATTCGATCGGCCATGCATCCTTGCCCGGCTGCAATACAACCGCGTGACCACCGAGCTGGAAAGCGCCCAGCTCGAAGCTGGTCCGGGTGCGCAAGGACGGATTGAAGAACACCAATGCGATCGACTTGCCTTTCAGTTCATCACCCAGCTTGTGCTTCTTGTACAGCGC
>JBOHXX010000432.1:0-1800 GCA_050737675.1 Pseudoxanthomonas sp. | reverse complement strand
GTGCCGATGTCGCGACCGAGCGGCAGTGGCGCGCCGATCAGCCGGCAGGCCTGGGCGAGCAGCCAGCCGGTGCGGCTCATGCGGCAAGCGGTGATCGTGCCGGTGTAGGTGGCCGCCTCGTCGCCCAGACGCTTGGCGAAGCGCGCCCGCACCGCCGCCGGCAGCACCGCCCAGCCCTCGGCGCCGAGCAGCGCGCGGAAACGATGATCGAGCATGGCGAGCTCCCCGGCGGGCGCACGGCCTTCGGGGCGGGTTTCGTGTCGCAAGGCCGTGATCGTCATCGCCTGTTCCCTTGCCGCTAGTCATATGAATCTAAAGTTCGCCGCATAAGGTCTGATCCGTTTTCTGGCAGAACCGCTTGACCGAGGCGAGGATCTCGTCGGCGGATTTGGTCCATCTGTAGGGTTTTGGGCTTTCGTTATGGCGGTCGATGAAGGTGAGGATGTCGGCTTCGAGCTGGCCGGTCGAACGGTGGACACCGCGCTGGAGTTGCTTTCTGGTCAACTCGGCGAACCAGCGCTCGACCTGATTGATCCATGACGCCGAAGTCGGTGTGAAGTGCACGTGATAGTGCGGGCGGCGAGCGAGCCAGGCGCGGACCTTGGCGGTTTTGTGGGTCGCGTAATTGTCCATGACGATGTGGACGTCGAGCCCGTCAGGTGCCGCCCGGTCGATCTGCTTGAGGAAGTCGAGGAACTCTGTCGCGCGGTGTCTTTTGTAGCATTTGCCGATGACGAAGCCCGAGGCGATGTCGAGCGCTGCAAACAGCGATGTGGTGCCGTGCCGCACATAGCTGTGGGTCCGACGCTCGGGGATGCCCGGCATCATAGGTAGCACTGGCTGCTCGCGGTCGAGCGCTTGGATCTGGCTCTTCTCATCGACGCTGAGGACGATCGCGCGGGTCGGCGGCGACAGATAAAGCCCGACGATATCGCGCACCTTGTCGACGAACAGTGGGTCGCTCGATAGCTTGAACGTCTGGCTACGATGCGGCTGCAACCCGAAGGCGTTCCACATCCGGCGGATCGTCGTATGCGAAAAGCCCGTCTCTGCCGCCATCGACCGGATCGACCAGTGCGTGGCGTCGGCAGGCGTTGTGCGCAGCGTCCGCTCGATCACAGCAGCGACCTGATCGTCATCGATCGTGCGTGGCCTGCCGGGGCGGGCTTCATCGAGCAGCCCATCGATACGAGCGGCCAGGAAGCGCCGACGCCACTTGCCCACCGTGTGCTCGTGAACACCAAGCTCGGTCGCCACGATCTTGCTTTGCAGCCCGTCGGCGCAGCGCAGAATAATCCTGCATCGTTCTGAAAGCGAGCGCGACACCCGGTGACGGCGCACCTGTCGCTCAAGATACGCACGCTCCTCCGCTGTAACCACCAACGGCTCAGTCGGACGACCCTTCGAAAATGCGTTAGCCATCAACGCCTCCCTCCCGGAAAACGCCTTATACAATGCAACTTACTTCAGTTCCAGATGACTAGCTGCTCTTGCCTCCGTCTCCGCCATCGGCTCGCATCCGTCATCCCCGACGAATGACGCAGCGCGTCACGCCGGATGTCCACCGCGACGCGCTGCGCGCGCCTCCTTTGCCAGGCGACGATTGACACCATTCGCAGCGGTTGCGCAGCCAGGCGGCAATGGGCGGCAGGACGCGCCGGACTTCGACTGCGAAGGGCATATTTGCTTGGCCGGCCGAAGCGCCTGACCAATCCCGTCGCATAGCTTGATGCGGATTAAGCAGGAACGGAGTATTTCTTGTGCTGCTTCCATAAATTAGCGCCATTCCGACGCCAATTC
>JBOHXX010000431.1:0-1821 GCA_050737675.1 Pseudoxanthomonas sp. | reverse complement strand
GGCACAGGTCCAGGTCCTCGGCGTGCAGCCGGTAGCCTTCGTCGAAACCGCCCAGCCGGTCGAACAACACGCGCGGCATCAACATCAGCGCACCCGACACCGCATCGACCCGCTGCACGCTCTCGGCCTCGTTCACGGGCACTCCCAGTTTCGATGCCCGCGATGGCGAAGACAGCATCGCCGCGAGCATGCCCTTGAAATCCGGATCGCGGCGGCGGGCAGCTTCATCGCTATGGCCGGCTTCGTCCACCAGGTCCACGCCCAACAGCACTTCCCCTGCCAGCGCATCGGCGTGCAGGCGCAGCCGCGACAAAGTATCGGTTTCGACCAGAAGATCCGGATTGACGAAGACCAGCCACGGCGCGACCGATTCCTTCGCGCCCTGGTTGCAGGCCACCGCGAACCCCGGGTTGTCGGGATTGCCGACGAAGCGCACCCGCGGATCCATCGCCGCATGGCGCTGGATGATGTCCAGGGTGCCGTCCAGCGAGGCATTGTCGATGACCCTTATCTCGGCCACGCCGCGCGCCGCGCGCAGGCGCAGCAGGCAATCCTCCAGCGTGCTCGCGCTTTCGTGGCTGACCACCACCACCGCGAGGTCGGCACGATCAGCGGAAGAGTTCACGTTGCGGCTCCGGCGATCCGATGTCTGCGTACAACGAAGCCAGGTGTTCGCGCTGCGCACGCAACGGGTCGCTCATGAGGAAATTGGCGAGACGCGCATTCCAGGCTGGCCAGCGCGCATTGATCGCATCCATGTCGCCTTCGGCCGGCCCACCCTCGCCGCCGCGCGCGACGAACGCCGTCTCGCACAAGGCGTTGCGCCAGCCGAGGCCGGACAAGCGCAACGACAGGTCGATGAGCGCCGCGTACCACGAGGCATAGCTGCTGGCGTCCAGCCCGCCCGCGCGTTGCCGCGCGCTGCCGCGCAAGGCAACGGCATGGTTGACCGCCGCCGGAAGCTCTGGATGCCCGGACGGCATCGCCGCGCATGCAGCAGCAGTACGTTCGAAATCCTGCGGCGGAAGTCCTATTTCGCCCAATCGCGGCCATGCAGCCGCTTCACCCGCATTGCACCAGGGCGTGGCGCTGGCGATCGAGGCATCGCGTGAAAAACAGGCCGCCAGTTGCTGCAGCCAACCGGGCATGGGCTGCGCATCGGGCGCCAGCACCACCACGTCGGCGCCGGTGCAGGCGTTGAGCATTTCATCGAGGTGCGCGACCTCGCCGATCATCTGCTGGCGACGCGTGTAATCGGCCTGCAATGGCGTGCTTTTCAGCCAGCGCTCGATGATCGCGCCAGCGCGCGGGCCCGCCTGCGCATCGTCGGCCAGCCAGATGCGGCTGCCGGCGGGGGTGCCGGCATCGAGTGCGCCGAGGCACGCGTCCAGCGCGTCATCGTCGACACCGACCGGCAGCAGGATGACGGGCAGCGCGGCGGCAGGCGATTGACTCACTTCTTCTTCGGTGTGTTCAGTGGATCCAGCGCGCGGAACTTCTGCCCGTACTCGTCGGTGAGGTTACGCGCGTCCTGCGGGTTGCGGACGATGGTGGCGGTGATCAGGATGATGGTTTCGTTGCGGCCGCTATTGGTGTGCTGCGTGCCGAACAGGCCACCGATGATGGGAAGTCGGCTGAGCCCGGGAATGCCGCTGGAGCCCTTCTCGACGCTATCGGAGATCAAGCCCGCCAGCAGGATGGTGTCGCCGTCCTGGGTGGCGGCTTCCGTCTTCAGCTTGCGGCTGGTGATGCGGAAGTTGCCGTTGGCATCGGCAGCGCCAACCGGCTGGCTGATTTCCTGGACGATATCGAGGAACACGG
>JBOHXX010000430.1:0-1834 GCA_050737675.1 Pseudoxanthomonas sp. | reverse complement strand
CACCGGATTCGCGGCCACGGCCAGGAAGGGCAAGGCGAACAGGGCGATCAGCAGCGCCTGCAACTGGAACATCGCCAGCCACTTCAATGGCGCATTGCCCCAGCGCTTGCGCAGTTGCGCATAGCGCCCATCCTCGGCTTCGCTACGAACCCGATGCCACAAGTGCAGGCCGAGCCGCAGGCCCCATGCGCCGCCCAGCACAGCGAGCAGGACGCGCGGCAGCGTTGCGCCGCTGCCGGTGGCGGCGACCAGCACCGCGGCGCCACCGACACCGAAGGACCAGGCGATATCGACGATGCCGGCATTGCGGGTGCACTGCTGGCGCGCCCACGCCAGCCCTTGCAAGGCCACCGCGAACATCCAAACCAGCAGCAGTTGTTGCCAGGGACTCATGCGCGTGCCTCCTGGGATGACCGCCGCACGTGGCGGTGGTGGGCCGCGATCCGCAGCAGCATTGGCAGGGCGACCGCCCACGCCGCACCCAGCCACAACAACGCCGGCCATGCCGGGGTCGGGAAGGCGACTGCGCCGAAGCCGCGCGCCGCGCCGAGGTAGGCCAGCGGCCCACCGATCGCGGCGAACAGGGACGCGATCCATGGCCGGCTGGCGAACCAGGCCATGGAGTGGTTCATGGTCATCGCGAATGCGCCCCACAACAGCACGATCCACGGCGGAGCGGGCACCCCCGGGATCGGGGCCGCGTAGTCCAGCAGGCCAATGGCGGCGGCGACACCATCGACCACGATGCCGCAGGCCAGCGCGGCCACCAGCACCCGGCCATCGCCTGCGCGGGTACGCGAAGCCGACCACTGCAGCGCGATAAACGCCACGCAGGCCAGCATGCCGATCCACGGCATGCCGCTTCCCGCGCTGCAGACGACCACCAACCAGGTCGCCTGGTAGCCGATCAGGTTGGCCCAGAACGCCACCTCAGGCCTCCTGCAGCCCGGGCAGGTAGGACGCACCGCGATAGCCGGGCTTGGCCAGCAGCAGGTGGGCGACGCCGATCGAGCGTTCGCGGAAGCCGCCTTCGCAATAGGCGAGATAGAACTCCCACATGCGCAGGAACCGCTCGTCGAAGCCCTGCGCGCGCACTGCCTCGCGGTTGGCGAGAAAGCGTAGGCGCCAGTCGTGCAGGGTGCGCGCATACGACGGACCGAAGTCCTCCAGGTGCACCAGCGCCAGGTCGGTGCTGCGCGTCTTCGCGGCCAGCATCGCGGCGATCGACGGGATGAACGAGCCGGGGAACACATGGCGCTTGATGAAGTCGACCGAGCGCACCGCCTGCTCGTAGCGGTGGTCCTCGATGGTGATGGCCTGTACCAGGCCCAGTCCCTCCGGCTTCAGCAGGCGGCCAAGGGTGGCGAAATAGGTGTCGAGGTACTGCGGCCCGATCGCTTCGATCATCTCGATCGACACCAGCTTGTCGTACTGCCCGCGCAGGTCGCGGTAGTCGGACAGCAACACCTGCACCCGGTCCTGCAGGCCGGCGTCGGCGACGCGCTGGCAGGCCAGCGCATGCTGCTCCCTCGAAATGGTGGTGGTGGTGACACGGCAGCCGCGAGTGCCCGCTGCGTGCACGGCAAACCCGCCCCAGCCGGTGCCGATCTCCACCACGTGATCATCCGCGCCGAGCCGCAGCTTGTCGCAGATGCGGTCGAGCTTGCGGGTGGATGCTGCCTCGAGGCTGTCGTCCTCGCCGGCGTACAGCGCCGACGAATACATCAAGTCGTCGGACAGGAACAGGCGGAAGAACGGATTGCCGAGGTCGTAGTGGGCGGCGATGTTGCGGCGCGCGCCGTCGCGGGTATTGCGGCGCAGCGCATGCCACGCC
>JBOHXX010000429.1:0-1839 GCA_050737675.1 Pseudoxanthomonas sp. | reverse complement strand
TCCAAGCGCGCGGCCTTGGAATTGACGTCCTCCACCGAGAACAACTGGATCAGTTCCTCGCGGGTGAACAGCTCCTGGTCGCCATGCGACCAGCCCAGCCGCGCCAGGTAGTTGATCAGCGCATGCGGCAGGTAGCCGGCGTCCTTGTACTGCATGACGTCGGCGGCGCCAGTGCGCTTGGACAACTTGGCGCCTTCCGGATCCAGGATCATCGGCATGTGCGAGAACAACGGCACCGCCACGCCCAACGCTTCGTAGATATTGATCTGGCGCGGAGTGTTGTTGATGTGGTCATCACCGCGGATCACGTCGGTGATGCCCATGTCCATGTCGTCCACCACCACCGCGAAGTTGTAGGTGGGATAGCCGTCGGAACGGAAGATCACCAGGTCGTCGAGCTCGCTGTTGGCGATCTCGATGCGGCCCTTGATGCGGTCCTCGAATACGACACTGCCGGCTTGCGGGTTCTTGAAACGGATCACCCGGTTCGGATCGTCGCGATGCGGCAGGTTCTGTTCGCGCGCGCGTCCGTCGTAGCGCGGCTTGTCGCCCGCAGCCTGGGCGGCGTTGCGGATGGCATCGAGCTCCTCACGGGTCTCGTAGGCGTAATACGCCTTGCCGGCGGCGACCAGCTGCTCGGCCACTTCGCGGTAACGGTCCAGGCGCCGGGTCTGGTAGATCGGACCTTCGTCGTAATCGAGGCCCAGCCAGTCCATCGCCTCCAGGATCGCGTCGATCGCGCCCTGGGTGCTGCGCTCCTGGTCGGTGTCCTCGATGCGCAGGATGAAGTCGCCGCCACGGTGGCGCGCCTCCAGCCAGCAATACAGCGCGGTGCGCGCGCCGCCGATATGCAGGTAACCGGTGGGACTGGGGGCGAAGCGGGTGCGGCAGGTCATGGGATGCCTGAAAAAAGCGGAATACGGACAATTTTACCGCGCCGCGATGGATTTTCCCTCTCCAGGGTGCCGAACGCGTCGCAACGCGCCCATTGGGCGAACCACTGGCATCCGGAAGCCCGGGAATCCGTGTCCCAAGCCCGTCCTGCAGGGAGCCCCTACAATCCATCCCATGACCACCCTCTTCATCTCCGACCTGCACCTGGATTCCACCCGTCCCGCGATCACCGAACTGTTCGGCCGGTTCGTGCGCCGCGAGGCAAAATCGGCCGATGCGCTTTACGTCCTGGGCGACCTGTTCGAGGCCTGGGTTGGCGACGACGATCCTTCGGAAGTGGGCGCCTTTGTCGCGGGGTCGTTACGCGAAGTGGCCGATGCCGGCGTGCCGGTGTATTTCGTCCGCGGCAATCGCGACTTCCTGGTCGGACAGGACTATGCATCGCGGGCCGGATTCCGCATCCTGCCGGACCCTGCCGTGGTCATGCTGTATGGCCGTCCCACCCTGTTGATGCACGGCGACCTGCTGTGTACCGACGATACCGCCTACCAGGCCTTCCGCACGCAGACCCGCAATCCGGCGTGGCAGGCGCAATTCCTGGCGCAACCATTGCAAGCCAGGCTCGCCTTCGCCGCGCAGGCGCGCGCCGCCAGCCAGGCGCACCAAGCCAAGTTGCGCGAAGGCGGCAACGACATACGCTTCGAAACGATCACCGACGTGACCCCGGCAACGGTAGAGGCGACCTTCGCCCGCTACGGCATCGACCGGATGATCCATGGCCACACCCATCGCCCCGACGTGCACAGGTTGCAGGTGAACGATCGCGACTGCGAACGGATCGTGCTGGGCGACTGGTACGAACAGGGTTCGGTGTTACGCGTGGATGCCGGTGGCTACCAGTTGGAAACTCTGTAGGAGCGGGCCCTGCCCGCGATGCCTTTGCGT
>JBOHXX010000428.1:0-1856 GCA_050737675.1 Pseudoxanthomonas sp. | reverse complement strand
CTTCCGCGACAGGTCGGAAGAGCTCGCGCCCATGGGGCGCTCCTACGCACCGAAGGAAGTCCCCTTGGGGGACAGGGGTGTGGATGGAACGGAAGGTTGCGTGCCTGGACGTTCCTAATCGGCCGAGCCGGGGCCATCTTCTGGTCACCGAAAAGGAGTCGCCATGAACACCACCACCCATCCCGTTCCCGCACGGGTCACCCGCAAGATCCGCGGCCGCCCCACCTCCGACGGCGCCGGGGTCAAGTTGACCCGTGTCATTGGTGGTCCCGACCTGCCGGAACTGGATCCGTTCCTGTTGCTGGACGAATTCGGTACCGATCGCGCCGAGGACTACATCGCCGGTTTCCCCAGCCATCCGCATCGCGGTTTCGAGACCGTCACCTACATGCTGGACGGGCGCATGCGCCACAAGGACAACCACGGCAACGAGGGCCTGCTCACTCCCGGCAGCGTGCAGTGGATGACCGCCGGGCGTGGCCTGGTCCATTCGGAAATGCCGGAACAGGAATCGGGCCGCATGCGCGGTTTCCAGCTGTGGGTGAACCTGCCTGCGCGCGACAAGATGACCGACCCGAAGTACCAGGAATTTGCCCCTGAGAACATCCCGGTGGCCACGCCGACGGCGGGAGTCAGCGTCAAGGTGATCGCCGGCAAGGTGGGCGAAGTGATCGGCCCGATCGTGCAGCCTGCGACCGATCCGGTGTACCTGGATATCTCGCTCGATGTAGGCAAGGCCTGGGAATACAGCTTGCCCGAAGGCCATAACGCCTTCGCCTACGTATTCGAAGGTGCGGCCACGGTAGGCGAGGGCGATGATGCCCGCGCGCTGGAGACCCACGAAATGGCGGTGCTCGGCGGTGGCGACCTGCTACAATTGCGCGCCGGTGCGCAGGCGGCGCGACTGATCGTGGTCGCCGGCCGTCCGCTGCGTGAGCCGGTGATGCGCCATGGCCCGTTCGTGATGAATACCAAACAGGAATTGATGCAGGCTTTCGTCGATTTCCAGGAAGGCCGTTTCTGACTCCCTCCGTACCGCCCTTCCGGTACGCGTTTGCGCGGACCGGCTTCCCACAAGGAGTTTCCCTATGAAGATTGCCCTGTTCGGCGCCACCGGCAATATCGGTTCGCGCATCCGCGATGAAGCCCTGCAGCGCGGGCACGAAGTCGCCGCGATCGTGCGCGATCCATCGAAATTGGCGGTCGCCAACCCGAAGTTGAATGTCGTCTTCGGCAACATCACCGAGGCGGACAGTTACCTGCCGGCGCTGCAGGGCGTCGATGCCGTGGTGGTCAGCGTTTCGCCGCGCGGCAACACCTCCGGCGCGGACCTGGTCGCGCTGGCCAACGACCTGCTCGCCAGGATGCCCGCGGCCGGCGTGAAGCGCCTGTTCTGGGTAGGCGGCGCGGGCACCCTGGAAGTGGCGCCGGGCGTGCGCGCGGTCGATACCGACGGTTTCCCCGCTGAGTACAAGGCCGAGGCCCTGGCGCTGGGCGATGTGCTGGATGTGCTGCGGGCTTCCAGCGCCGATATCGACTGGACCTTCATCAGTCCGTCGTTCGTGATCGCCCCGGGCGAGCGCACCGGCCAGTACCGCCTCGGCGGCGACCAGCCGTTGTTCGATGCGCAGGGCAACAGCCGCATCAGCAACGAGGACTACGCCGTGGCATTGCTGGACCGCGTCGAGAAGAACGATGCGCCACGCAAGCGCATCACCGTGGGCTATTGAGCCTTTCCAATGAAGCATGAAAAAAGCCGGGCATCGCCCGGCTTTTTTCATTGCCGGGAAGACCATTCCCGGATAGTCGCGTCGGCTTGGCGATATCGGCCGGTTACTTTCCCGACACCAGGTAGC
>JBOHXX010000427.1:0-1893 GCA_050737675.1 Pseudoxanthomonas sp. | reverse complement strand
ATCTTGGCGCGCTCGGCCGCATCCTTCAGGCGCTGCAGGGCCAACGGATCCTTGCGCAGGTCGATGCCCTGGTCCTTCTGGAACTCTTCCACGAGGTAGTCGATGACGCGCTTGTCGAAGTCTTCGCCGCCGAGGAAGGTGTCGCCGTTGGTGGCCAGCACCTCGAACTGCTTTTCGCCATCGACGTTGGCGATCTCGATGATCGACACGTCGAAGGTGCCGCCGCCGAGGTCATAGACCACGATCTTGCGGTCGCCGCCGTCCTTGTCCAGGCCGTAGGCCAGCGCGGCCGCGGTGGGTTCGTTGATGATGCGCTTGACGTCCAGGCCGGCGATCTTGCCGGCGTCCTTGGTCGCCTGGCGCTGGCTGTCGTTGAAGTAGGCCGGCACGGTGATCACCGCTTCGGTCACGGTCTCGCCGAGGAAGGCTTCGGCGGTCTTCTTCATCTTCTCCAGGATCCGTGCGGAGATTTCCTGCGCCGACAGCTTCTTGCCATCGGACGTGGTCACCCAGGCGTCGCCATTGTCATGCGCGGCGATCCCATACGACACCAGGCCGATGTCCTTCTGCACTTCGGCGTCGGTGAACTTGCGGCCGATCAGGCGCTTCACCGCGTAGAAGGTGTTCTTGGGGTTGGTGACCGCCTGGCGCTTGGCCGAGGCGCCGACCAGCACTTCGCCGTCCTTGGTGTAGGCGACGATGGAGGGCGTGGTCCGGTCGCCTTCCGAATTTTCGATGACGCGGGCCTTGCCGCCGTCCATGATCGCCACGCACGAGTTGGTCGTGCCGAGGTCGATGCCGATGATCTTGCCCATGTTGCTTGCTCCCTAAAGGTCAGTCTTTGGCCGGCCAGCTGCCGGGTTATGGATGGAATGTGGGGGTCGGCGTGGAACATTCAAGCCGACCGCCGCTTTTGCAGGAGCGGTCCCAGACCGCGATGTTCTTCGTTCAGCGGCGGGAAAAGCGTCGCGGTCAGGGACCGCTCCTACAAGGTGTTCAATCGTGCTTCGCCACCACCACCAGGGCCGGACGCAGCAGGCGCTCGTTGAGCAGGTAGCCCTTCTGGAACACCTCGACCACGCTGTCCGGTGCCGCGCCCGGTGTTTCAACGTGGCTGACGGCTTGGTGGAATTCCGGATTGAAAGCCTCGCCGACCGGGTTGACCATGCTCAGGCCGTTGTCTGCGGCTACCTTGAGCAATTGGCGGAAGGTCAGTTCAAGGCCATCGTGCAACGGGCCGGGCTCCTTGCCGGCTGCGGCCAGGCCGGCGTCCAGGCTGTCGAATACCGGCAGCAGGTCGGACAGCAGGCGTTCGTTGGCGAATTTGCGCAGTTGCTCCAGGTCGCGGCTGACCCGCTTGCGCTGGTTTTCCAGGTCGGCACGCTCACGCATGACGTCGGCGCGGGTCTGTTCCAGCTCGGCGCGCAGGTGTTCGACTTCGGCGGCAAGCCGGCTCTCGGGGCTGCTGTTCTCGTCGCCGGCAACGGATTCGGGCGCGGGAGTGGATTCGTCTTGGTTGTGGGTCATGCAGGGGTTCCATGGCTTGCCGCCCGGTTACGGCGGGGTCGGAGGAACCTATGGGGTCGGCGCGTCCGGATTCAAGGCGGATCCCAGTGCATCCGCCGCCGCCTGGACCACCGGGATCACCCGTTCGTAGGCCATCCGGGTCGGCCCGATCACGCCCAGCACCCCCAGCACCCGGCCTCCGGCGATATACGGCGCGGTCACCACGGAGACCCCGTCCAGCGGCGCCAGCCCGGTCTCCTCGCCGATGAAGATGCGCACCCCCGGGGCCTGCAGGGTGCGCTCCAGCAGCTGCAGGATCTCGCGCTTGCGGGCGAAGGTCTCGAACAGCTCGCGCAGGCGGTCCAGGTCGGACAGGTCCTGCACGCC
>JBOHXX010000426.1:0-1911 GCA_050737675.1 Pseudoxanthomonas sp. | reverse complement strand
TGCGGCGCAGCGCATGCCACGCCTTCACCGCCCAGCCGCCGAGACGCGCGGGGCCGCCTTCCATGCAGTCCAGCAGATCGCGGTTGCGCACCAGCAGGCGCACCAGGCCGACCAGGTCGCTGCAGTCCCAGTGCCCGTCGATGAAGGCTTCCGCCGCGCCCACGCTGCCATTGCCCGCCAGCGCCCGATAGAAACCGGCATCGTGCACGTGCAGGCGGATCGCGGGGCCATGTCCGGACTCGCCGACCACCGTGGTGCCGAACGCATCGTCCAATGCGATTTCCCCGCCGTGCAGCGCATCGAGCTGGCGCAGTAGCCGGCCGCGCAGGAAGCGGTCGAGCACATCGAACGAGGCGCCGGACGTGGTGCGGACGACGCTGCTCATACCGGTGTCTCCAGCTTGGCGGGATGGTCGTGGACGGGCGTGCGTTTCAGCCACAGGCGCAGCGCCTGCCAATGGATGCCGGCGATCACCTGCGCGGTCATCAGCGGGTAGCGCCAGAGCACACGGGCGAGCTGGCGGCCATCCAGCGGCCGGCGGTCGAGGGCGAGGTCGGCATCGAACTCGCGGCGCTCGCCGTCGCACACGTCCATGTGCACGTGTAGGTCGTCCGCCGGCGGGGTGAACGACCACGCGTACCGGCGTGCCATCGGCAGGAACGGCGAGACGTGGAAGGCCTTGTCGAACGCCCAGTGCAACGCGCGCCCGCGCACTTCGGCGGCGGCGACCGGCAGCACGTAGGCGTGGCGTTCCTTCCACGGGGTGTTGGTGATCTCGGCAACGATGCTGTGCAGCGCGCCATCCGTCGCGTGGCAGTAGTAGAAGCTCACCGGATTGAAGGCATAGCCGGCATAGCGGAGGTGGCTGAGCAGCCGCACCGGGCCGGCCGGGCGTTCGCCGGTGACGCGCACGACACGTTCGCGCACCGCATCGGCCAGCGGTTGCGCGGGATCGCCCAGGAAGTCGCTGCGACGGAATTCGGCCAGGTTCGGGCGGTCGTTCGACCACAGCCAGCGGTCGCGGAACACCGCAGCGACTTCGTCGAGATCCAGGTACAGCTGGGCCATCCGGTAGGCGAATGCATGCGCGCGCGGCGCATGCCGGCGATGCCGCACGCGGCCTTCGTAGATCGCGCTGGCGAAGGCCGCGCTCACGCCGCGGCCTCGAGCTGCTCCATCGGCATCGGTGCGCTGTCGGCGCGTGCCTCGCCAGGCCAGGCCACGCCCAGCGCGCGCGCGACCTCGACGCCGCTGCGGATGCCGTCCTCGTGGAAGCCCCAGCCCCAGTAGGCGCCGGCGAACCAGGTGCGGCGCACGCCCTGGATCTCCTGCTTGCGCGCCTGCGCGGCCACCGAGGCCGGGGTGTACACCGGATGCTGGTAACGGCGGCGGACGAGGATCGATCCGGGATCGATGTCGTGGCTGCGGTTGAGGCTGACCACCAGCGGCGTGCGCACCTGCAGGCCCTGCAGCAGGTTCATGCAGTAGCTCACCGTGCATGCCTGCGCAGGATCGGCCGGCAGGTACGCATTCCACGCCGCCCAGGCCTTGCGATGACGCGGCAGCAGGCGGGCGTCGGTGTGCAGGACGGTGTCGTTGGCCTGGTACGGGATCGCGCCGAGGATGTCGCGCTCGTCGGGATGCGCGTCGTCCAGCAGGGCCAACGCCTGGTCGCTGTGGCAGGCGAGCACGACCTGGTCGAAGCGCTCGCTGCCGGTGTCGCAACGGACCCGCGCGCCGTGCGCATCGCGGGCGACGCCGCGCACCGGCGTGCGCAGCCGCACGCGCACGTCCCAGCGCGCCGCCATCGCCTCGACATACGTGCCCGAGCCGCCGCGCACCACCCGCCAAGGCGGGCGGCCGGCGAGTTGCAGCATGTGGTGGTTGGCCATGAACCGGACCAGGTACTTG
>JBOHXX010000425.1:0-1930 GCA_050737675.1 Pseudoxanthomonas sp. | reverse complement strand
GTTTTGCCTTGCCAGGTGCCTGAAAAGCAAGAGCGATTCCCGCCTTCGCGGGAATGACGAGTTAAAGCGAGTACGCTTTTCTCACTCCTCACTCCTCACTCCTCACTCCTCACTCCTCACTCCCCATGAAATACCTGCACGCCATGATCCGCGTCCACGACCTGGACGCCACCAGCAAGTTCTTCACCGAAGGCCTGGGCCTGCGCGAGACCCGGCGCATCGACAATCCGGCCGGCAAGTTCAGCCTGGTCTACTTCGGCGCGCCGGCCAATCCGGAAGCGGAGATCGAGCTGACCCATAACTGGGGCTCGGACGAGGACTACGGCAGCGCGCGCAACTTCGGCCATCTCGCCTTCGAGGTGGACGACATCTACGCCACCTGCGCGCACCTGCAAGCGCAGGGCATCGCCATCAACCGGCCGCCACGCGATGGGCGCATGGCCTTCGTGCGCTCGCCGGACCTGATCTCCATCGAGCTGTTGCAGAAAGGCGAGGCCCTGCCGCCGCAGGAGCCGTGGTCGTCGATGCAGAATACCGGCGTCTGGTAATTTGTTTCGTCATTCCCGCCCCCGACTACAGCATTCGAGGGCAGGCTCTTCGCGAGGCTCTCAACAGCCGAATGGCTGGTCATGACGAGCAGAAACAAGCAGCAACCCCACAACCAATAAACCCGCCAACCCATGACCAACGCAAACGATCTTCTTGCCCTCGGCCGCGACTATTACCTGCCGGTATACAAGCCACGCGAAGTGATCCTCGAGCGCGGCCAGGGCGCACGCGTCTGGGACCATGAGGGCAAGGAGTACATCGACCTCTCCGCCGGCATCGCCGTCTGCGGCCTGGGCCACAACGATCCCGACCTGGTCGCGGCGTTGACCGAGCAGGCCGGCAAGTTGTGGCATACCAGCAACGTGTTCTACAGCGAACCGCCGTTGCGCCTGGCGGAGGAACTGGTGGTCGCCTCGCGTTTCGCCAGCCGCGTGTTCCTGTGCAACTCCGGCGCCGAGGCCAATGAAGCGGCGATCAAGCTGATCCGCAAGTGGGCGACGGCTCAGGGCCGCGCGCCGGACCGCCGCGTGATCGTCACCTTCCGCGGCAGTTTCCATGGCCGCACGATGGCCACGGTCACCGCGACCGCGCAACCGAAATACCAGGAAGGCTACGAGCCGCTGCCCGGCGGTTTCCGCTACGTCGATTTCAACGATCTCGGGCAACTCGAAACGGCGATGGCTTCCGGCGATGTCGCCGCGGTGCTGGTGGAACCGATCCAGGGCGAAGGCGGGGTGATGCCGGCGGCCGAGGGTTTCCTGCGAGGCGTGCGCGATCTCTGCGACCGCCACGGCGCGCTGCTGGCGCTGGACGAAATCCAGTGCGGCATGGGCCGCACCGGGACCCTGTTCGCGCACTGGCAGGAGGGCGTGGTGCCGGACATCGTGACTTTGGCCAAGGCCCTGGGCGGCGGCTTTCCGATCGGGGCGATGCTCGCGGGGCCGAAGGTTGCCGAGATCATGCAATTCGGCGCGCATGGCACCACCTTCGGCGGCAATCCGCTGGCGGCGGCCGTGGCGCGGGTGGCGTTGCGCAAGCTGGCTTCGGAACCGATCGCGGCCAACGTCATGAAGCAGTCAGCGGCATTGCGCGATGGGTTGGCGGCGATCAACGATGAATTGCAGTTGTTTTCGCAGGTGCGCGGGCGTGGACTGATGCTCGGCGCGGTGCTGAAGCCGGAATATGCCGGTCGTGCCGGCGAGATCCTCGATCACGCTGCGGCGAATGGCTTGTTGCTGCTGCAGGCCGGGCCGGACGTGTTGCGCTTCGTGCCGGCGTTGAATATCAGCGACGAGGAAATCGCTGACGGTCTGCAGCGATTGCAAGCCGCGTTGCGAGCATTTTCCCGGGCGTAGGAGCGACGTGAGTCGCGACCGTGAAA
>JBOHXX010000424.1:0-1939 GCA_050737675.1 Pseudoxanthomonas sp. | reverse complement strand
CCCCGCAACCGCGAGCTTTCCATGATCCATACCCGCATACGCCAGACGCTCCTGGTTTCGGCGATTGCCGCCGCGTCCAACGCAGCAGCGCAACAGGCGCCCGTGCCAGCAACGCCGGAAGCGTGCGTGGCGATCGAAGTCGATGCTACCCGCCTGGCTTGTTACGACGCCGCCTTCGAGCACGATGCCAGGGACACCCAGGCTGCCGATGCCGCCGCCAAGCAGGCCAGCGATCTTGCTAAGCAGGAACGCAAGGCCGGCGCGCCGGACGAGGACACCAGCGTGCGCGAACATGCGCGGCATCGCCTCGGCGCGGTATTCGGCAATGACGATGCCTATGCCACGGCGCGCGCCAATTCCGGCAAGGGTTCGCTGCTGGACAGTCGCTGGGAACTGGCCAAGGACTCGAAGCTGGGCGTGTTCCAGATGCGCGCCTACAAGCCGGTCTACCTGCTGCCTGCGTTCTGGACCAGCAACGTCAATGAAACGCCTTCCTCACCCAATCCAGACAACACCGTGACCACGCCGCAGGACCTGACCAGCGTGGAAACCAAATTCCAGATCAGCTTCAAGACCAAGATCGCCGAGAATATTTTTGGCGACAACGGCGACCTGTGGACCGCCTTTACCCAGAGCTCGCGCTGGCAGGTCTACAACGGCGAGGAGTCTCGTCCCTTCCGCGAGACCAATTACGAACCGGAAGCGATGCTGGTATTCCGCAACAGCTACAGCCTGGGCGGCTGGAAAGGCCGCATGACCGGGATCGGCATCAACCACCAGTCCAACGGCCGCAGCGATCCGCTGTCGCGCAGCTGGAACCGGGTGATCCTCAATATCGGCCTGGACCGCGAGAACTGGGCGTTCGTGGTGCGGCCATGGTGGCGCATCCCCGAAGGCCACGACGACGACAATCCGGATATCGAAAACTACATCGGTCGCGGCGACGCGATGCTGGTGTACAGCAAGGACGGCCATGAGTTCTCGCTGGTCGGCCGGCATTCGCTGCGTGGCGGCGACGATTCGCACGGGTCGCTGCAGATGGATTGGGGATTTCCCATCGACCGGACCCTGCGCGGGCACCTGCAGGTCTTCCACGGCTACGGCGAAAGCCTGATCGACTACAACCACAAGGCTACCTATGTCGGCCTGGGCATCTCGTTGCTGGAGTGGTTCTGACCGCCGCCAATGCATTGCGTGCAATCCCGCGATTGACCCTTCGATACCACGTAGTCCAGTACGGTCTCGCTTAATGCCATTCCAGGGCGCGGAAAAGCTCTACGATTACGTGGCTTGAGAAGCCCCGCTCCCATTTCAGGAGCGACGCTCAGGTCCAGTCACTCAGGCCTTCGCGCGCGCAGACTTCGCGGAACGACGGCAGCGCCTTCATCCGCGTGGCATGCGCGAATAGTGCCGGCCAGCTGTCGCTCGGCCTGGGCATGTTGCGCGACCAGCGCATCAGCATGGTCAGCACGAAATCGACGGCGGATTTGCGTCCGCCGAGCAGGAACGGACCATTGACTTCCAGATGATCGTTGACCTGCTGCCAGGCGTATTCGATCGCGGCACGCGAGGATGCCCTGACCTTGTCGATGTTTTCCTCGCCTGCCGGCTCATCCGGATAGAACCAGCCGCGGTACGCTGGCATCAGCGTGTAGGCGCAGAAGAACATCCAGCGATAGTAGGTAGCGCGCTCCGGCGAGCCGATCGCGGGCGCGAGCGTTGCCTGCGGGTACAGGTCGACCAGGTGCATCGCAATGGCAGCGGATTCGGTCAACACCTGCCCGTCGATCAGCAACGTCGGCACCCTGCCCTGTGGATTGATGGCCAGGTATTCCGGCGACCTCTGCTCATGCTTGTCGAAGTCGAGCATCTTCAGTTCGTGCCCGATGCCAAGCTCTATCAGCAGCCAGTGGACGACAAGGGAGGCGGTGCTTTGGGA
>JBOHXX010000423.1:0-1964 GCA_050737675.1 Pseudoxanthomonas sp. | reverse complement strand
GATCCGCGAGCGCCACCGCAATCGCGGCGACGCCAAGCGACTGGTATCGCTGGAAAAGGCCCGCGGACAGAAATTCGATGGCGACTGGGACAACTACACGCCGCCAACGCCGATCAAACCGGGAATCACCGTCTTCGACGACTATCCGCTGCAGGACCTGGTCGAAATCATCGACTGGACGCCGTTTTTCCAGGCTTGGGAACTGGCGGGTAAATTCCCGGCGATCCTCACCGACGAAGTCGTCGGCAAGACCGCCAGCGATCTGTATCAGGACGCGCGGGCGATGCTGGAGAAGATCGTCAGCGAGAAGTGGTTGACCGCGAAGGCTGTGTTCGGGCTATGGCCGGCGAACAGTGTCGGCGACGACGTGCTGGTCGATATCGTAGGAGCGACGTCAGTCGCGACTGACGTCGCTCCTACGGAAACTTTGCACTTCCTGCGCCAGCAGGTCGACAAACCCGTCGAGCGTCCCGACTTCTGCCTCGCCGACTTCATCGCACCGAAGGACTCCGGCAAGCAGGACTGGATAGGCGCATTCGCGGTCACTGCCGGCATTGGCATCGAGCCGCACCTCGAGCGCTTCCTGGCCGATCATGACGACTACAACTCGATCCTGCTCAAAGCGCTCGCCGACCGCCTGGCCGAAGCACTGGCCGAGCACCTGCACCGGCGCGTGCGCAAGGAGTTCTGGGGCTACCAGCCCGACGAAGCGCTGGGCAACGAAGACCTGATCGCGGAAAAGTACATCGGCATCCGCCCCGCCCCGGGGTATCCGGCGTGCCCGGAACATAGCGAGAAGCGCAAGCTGTTCGACATGCTGGACGCAACCGCCAATGCCGGCATGACCCTGACCGAGAGCTTCGCCATGCTGCCGACCGCGGCGGTTTCCGGCTATTACTTCAGCCATCCGCGCAGCCAGTATTTCGTGGTCGGACGGGTGTCCAAGGAGCAGGCTGCGGACTACGCCAAACGCAAGGGCGTCGACCTTGTGCAGGCCGAGCGTTGGCTGGCGTCGAATCTAGATTACGATCCGGAATAATACTCACCAGCTCCTGGGAACTACCGCACATGGAAGTCATCGCCGATCCCGCGACCTCCGCCAACGCCGCCTTCATCCGCAAGCATGCCGCACCCGGCCGCATCGGACTGTGCGGCGGGCGCGACTGGATCAACAAGGTCATCCGCAAGGCGCAGGCGCCACTGACCGGCGATGGACATCGCAGCCTGTGGTCGCATGCCTTCCTGTTCAGCGAACAACGCATCGATGGCCATTGGTGGGTGCTGGAATCCGACCTGGACCTGCGTTACCGGCAGATCCGCCTGGGCGTGCAGGAAAACCGCGCCGACCGTTACTTCGACGACGAACTATTTCCCAATCTGGCGATCCTCGATTTCGGCCTCGATGCCGAACAGACGAAGCAGGTGCAGGTCGCCGGCCTGGACCTGCTGTCGGGACTGTCCAGCTATTCGCTCAGCGAACTGGTCGGCACCCTGTTCGCCATGCACAGCACCCGCCTGCGCAAGCGCGACAACCTGCTGGCCAAGGAAGGCGCATTATATTGCTCGGCCATGGTCCAGCATTGCTACGCGACCGCCGGCGTGGAATTCATCCCCGGCGTGCACGGCAAGAACATCGCGCCGCAGGACATCTACGACTCGGTGCTGCCGCATGCAACCCACTCGCTGATCCGCGACCTCGGTATCTCCAGCCTGCGCCGCTTCGCACACGGCGCCGGGGAGCTGCTCAACACGCCGGTCGAAGACCTGTTCTGAATACATGAACCCTCCGTCCTCCACCGTTACGCCGGTGCCGATGCTGCGACTGGCGGGGTTCTACTTCGCCTACTACGCCGCACTGGGCGCGTTCACCCCCTACTGGAGCCTCTACCTGCAGTCGCAAGGCATGGGCGTGGCGGCGATCAGCGTGCTGATGAGCCTGTGGTACGCCACGCGCATCCTCGCAC
>JBOHXX010000422.1:0-1998 GCA_050737675.1 Pseudoxanthomonas sp. | reverse complement strand
TGCGCGTCGCCCATCGCGTCCATGTCGCCGTCGTGCAGCGCGTGGTGGTAGAGGGCCAGCAGGTGGCCCAGGTCGCCCAGGCCTTCGGCGACCACGTCGAACACCGTGCCGCTGGTGTCCTGCGGCACTTCCTGGGCCATGCGCGCGACCACCACGCCGTTCTGCAGGCGCACCTCGCCGTCATCGGGCAGGATTTCGCCGGCCAGCAGTCGCATCAGGGTGGATTTGCCCGCGCCGTTGCGCCCGACGATGCAGACGCGCTCGTTGGGTTCCAGGGTCAGGTCGACGTGTTCGAGGAGGAGCGGACCGCCGATGCTGAAATCGACGCGCTGCAGTTGCATGAGGGACATGGGCTTATTGTACCGGCGGGCTGATGGTGGCGCCGGGATTCGTCGGCGGGTGCAGGATCGAAGGCAACGTGGCGCCGCTACCAGTCCGTCGGCCGGTAATCCTTCAGGAACTGGCCCCACACGTGCTCGCCGGTATTGAGGCCGTGGATGATCGGGTCGACGATGCGCGCGGCGCCGTCGACGATGTCCAGCGGCGGGTGGAAGCGTTCCTCCACGGTCTTGCGCGCCGCGAGCTCGACCGGATCCTCGTCGGTCACCCAGCCGGTGTCGACGCTGTTCATGTGGATGCCGTCGCCGTGGTAATCGGCCGCGGCGGTGCGCGTCATCATGTTCAACGCGGCCTTGGCCATGTTGGTATGCGGATGGCGGGTGGTCTTGAAGTTGCGGTAGAACTGGCCTTCCACCGCCGACACGTTGACGATGTGCTTGTCGCGGTTTTCCGTACGCAGCATCAGTGGCTTCAAGCGCGCGTTGATCAGGAACGGCGCAATCGCGTTCACCAGTTGCACTTCCAGCAATTCCACGGAAGGCACTTCGTCCATCTGCAGACGCCACGAATTGCGTCCGCGCAGATCGACCTGTTGCAGGTCCTGGTCCAGGCGTCCTTCCGGGAACAGGTGTTTCTGGCCCAGCAGTTCCTCGGCCAGCAACGGCACCTGCGACAGTTCGGCGGCGTGGGTCAGTCCTGCCACTTCCGGTAAACCCTGCTTGATCGCCACCTGCATCGCCGAGGCTTCAGGCAACAGGTCGTGGCTGCGCAGGCCCTCGTAGCTGCCCAGCAGCTTGCGTACGTGTTCCGGCGTGTCGCGCAGCGCGGCGGTTTCGGCTTCCATCATGTGTGCATAGAACTCGGGCGGGCGGCGCACGGTCTGGCAGGCGTTGTTGATGATGAAATCCAGGCGTGGATATTTCGTCGACAGCTCACGGCAGAACGCTTCCACGCTGGGCGTGTGGCGCAGGTCCAGGCCGAAGATCTCAAGCCGGTGCGCCCAGTCGCCGAAGTCGGGCTCGTTGGCATAACGCGCCGCCGAATCGCGGGCGAAGCGCGTGGTCACGATGAGATGCGCGCCAGCGCGCAGCAACTTGAGGCCAGCCTGGTAGCCGATCTTCACCCGCCCGCCGGTCAGCAGTGCGACACGTCCGCCCAGGTCGGCCAGTTCGGTGCGTTTGGCGAAATTGAACTCCGCGCACTCCGGGCACATCTGGTCGTAGAAGTGGTGGACCAGGGTGTACTTCTTCTTGCACACGTAGCAGTGGCGAAGCTCCGGGGATTCCAGCGGTTCGCGGACTTCTTCCACGCTGTCCTGGGCGATGAAGCCGGCCGGTGGGAAATAATTCGGGGTGGTGAACACCGGAGCGCGACGCAGCGCGCGGATGCCGGTCTGGTCGAGCAGGGCATCGGCGCGGCGCAGCTTCTCGGCATGGCGCTCGCGCTCCAGTTCCTTCGACTTCTTCCTGCGCAGCTTGGGTTCGGGGTGGTAGATCGAAGCGATGGCCTGGTGCAGGCGCACGCGTTCGGCTTCAGGCCAGCCATCCAGCACGGTGCGGTCGGCCGCTATCGACTCCAGCAATTCCAGCGTGGATTCGGCGGCAGTTTCGCTGTTCTTTTCGGCGGGAATATTCACGGCAGACAAATCCAATCTTCATT
>JBOHXX010000421.1:0-2031 GCA_050737675.1 Pseudoxanthomonas sp. | reverse complement strand
GCCTTGCCCGGGGATCAGGATATCCGCTGCGATCTCGAGCAAGGGCACCAGGGCGAAGGCGCGCTCGTGCAGGTGCGGATGCGGCAGGCGCAAGCCGGCCTGTTCGACCACCGCGTCGCCATGCAGCAACAGGTCCAGGTCCAGGCTGCGCGGACCCCAGCGCAGCCCGTCGTCGCGTTCGCGGCCGAACTCGCGCTCGATCCGCAACAGGGCGTCGAGCAGTTCGCGCGGATCGAGGCGGGTTTCCAGCGCGACCACGCCATTGATGAAGTCCGGCTGCTGTTCTAGTCCCCAGGCCGGGGTCCGGTACAGGCGCGAGGCGCGCAGCAGGCGGGTCGCGGGCAGCTGCGCCAATGTGTCTGTTGCCGCGCGCAGGGTCGCGGCGACTTCGCCCAGGTTGCCACCCAGGCCGACGTAGGCAACCACGGGAACAGTCATTCCGCGGCGGGCGTGGCGCTGCCGGAGCGACGCCGGCGACGGCGGCGTTTGGGTGCGGCCGCCTGCCCTTCTTCGGCCTGCCCTTCCCCTTCCAGGCCTTCTCCCAGGTCTTCTCCGAACTGCTCCCCGGCATCTCCTTCACCGGCAGCGTGGCCCCGCGCAGGCGCCACGCCGAGGGCCGCGGACAGTTCTTCACTGGACTGGGTCTGCGCCGCACGCCAGAACGCCACGTCTTCGGCATGCTCGCTGGAAGCGGTGAGCCGCAGCAGCAGGAAATCGTAGGCGGCGCGGAACCGCGGATGGGCCAGCAGGCGCATCACCCGCTTGCGCTGGCGCGTAGCGAAACGCGACTGCAGCAGCCAGATTTCCTGCATCGGCAACGAGAAGCGGCGCGGCAGGGCCACGGTCTTCAGCTGGTGCAGGGTCACCCGGTCGGCGGCGCGGCGTTGCGCCTCCTCGGCATTGACGCCCTGCGCCTGCAATCCGATCAGGGCGCGGCAGTACGCCGGCCACAGCAGCAGCGCGAACAGGAACGCCGGCGACACCGGCTCGTCGTTGGCGACCCGCGCATCGGTGCCGCGCAGGCCTTCCAGCAACATGTTGCGCAGCGCGCCGCTGCGATTGGACGCGAGCGCGGCCGCGGTTTCCGGCAGGATCGACGGCAGCAGGCCGTAACGCTCCAGGCCCTCGAAGCTGGCCACCGCATTGCCGGACAGGAACAGTTTCAGCAATTCCTCGAACAAGCGCGCCGGCGCGGCTTCGGACAACAGCGGGGCCAGCTGCGGGATCGGTTCGGCGGAAGCGGCTTCGATCTCGAAACCCAGCTTGCCGGCCAGCCGCACCGCACGCAGCATGCGCACCGGATCCTCGCGGTAGCGCTGCTCGGGATCGCCGATCAGCTTCATCTTGCGCGCCTGCACGTCCTCGAAACCGCCGACGTAATCGCGCACCGAGAAATCCTCGACCGCGTAATACAGCGCGTTGGCGGTGAAGTCGCGGCGCACCGCGTCGTCCTCGATGGTGCCGTAGACGTTGTCGCGGACCAGGCGCCCGCCTTCGTGGGTTTCGCGGTCGCCGCTGCCGTCGTCGACATTGGCGCGGAAGGTGGCGACCTCGATGATCTCGCGCCCGAACACCACGTGGGCCAGGCGGAAGCGCCGGCCGATCAGGCGGCTGTTGCGGAACAGCGCTTTGACCTGCTCCGGGGTGGCGTCGGTGGCGACGTCGAAATCCTTCGGGTGGCCGCCGACCAGCAGGTCGCGCACCGCGCCGCCGACGAGGTAGCCGGCGAAGCCGGCATCGCGCAACCGGTACAGGACGCGCAACGCATTGGGGCTGATGTCCCGGCGCGAGATGTTGTGCTGGTCGCGCGGGATGACGCGCAGGGTGACGGCAGGGGTGGTGGCGTGCGACGTAATGATGGCGGTCCGTATGGAAGAGGGAGATCGGGATACGATCTTGAGGGTTGCAGGCCCGATTCGCGCCTGGCCGGCATTTGCCGCAGGTGCCGGCTGGCGAATATACTAGTCCGTCACGACGCTGCTTACCAAAAGCTCCCTTCGTCTAACGGTTAGGACGTGGCCCTCTCAAGGC
>JBOHXX010000420.1:0-2038 GCA_050737675.1 Pseudoxanthomonas sp. | reverse complement strand
CCCATGGGGCGCTCCTACAAAACCATGGGATTTGATCGGCTGCTAGACTTCGGCTCCCCACCCACGCCCGTCATCCGCCATGCAACTGAGCCTGCTGAAAACCAAGATCCACCGCGCCACGGTCACCCATTCCGAACTCAACTACGAAGGCTCCATCGCCATCGACGGCCTGCTGCTGGACACCAGCGGCATCCGCGAGTTCGAACAGGTGCACATCTGGGACGTCACCAACGGCAGCCGCTTCAGCACCTATGCGATCCGCGCGGATGAAGGCAGCGGCATCATCTCCTTGAACGGCGGCGCCGCGCGCCATGTGCAGGTCGGCGACCTGGTGATCATCGCCGCCTTCGCCGGCATGAGCGAACAGGAAGCGGCCGTGTTCAAGCCGACCCTGGTCTACGTGGATCGCGACAACAAGTTGACCCACACCAACCAGTCCATTCCCAAGCAGGCCGCATGAGCGCCGCGGCCGGCTCTGCTGCGAGCGATTTCGCCACGCTGCGCGCGCACGCCTCGCGGCTGCGCGGGACGACGCTGAACGCATTGCTTGCAGCTGATCCGGCCCGCGCCGCCGATTTCGCCTTGCGCGAAGGGCCGTTGTATTTCAACTTCGCCCGCCAGTCCTACGATCGCCAGGCACTGGACGCCTTGCTGGCGATGGCGCGCGCGCAGGCGATGGCGGAGGCGTTCCGACGCCTGTTCGATGGCGAAAAGGTCAACGTCACCGAAGGCCGCGCGGCCCTGCACACCGCCTTGCGCGGCGATCATTCGGGCGCGGCGATCGCGCGCGAAGCCTTTGCCACCGCCAGTGCGGTTCGCGAACGCATGGCGGCGTTGGTCACGCAGCTCGCAGCCAGTGAGATCACCGATATCGTCAGCGTCGGCATCGGCGGTTCCGACCTGGGGCCGCGGCTGGTGGTCGATGCGTTGCGCGATCCCGCCTGGGGCCGCTTCCGCGTGCACTTCCTGTCCAATGTCGATGGCGCCGCCGCGCAGCGCACGCTGGCATTGTTGAATCCGGCGCGTACCGCGGCGATCCTGATTTCGAAAACCTTCGGCACGCAGGAGACACTGCTCAACGGCGACATCCTCCGCGACTGGCTCGGCGGCAGCGAGCGCCTGTACGCGGTCAGCGCCAATCCGGAGCGCGCCGCCGCTGCTTTCGACATCGCAGCCGAACGCGTGCTGCCGATGTGGGACTGGGTCGGGGGGCGCTATTCGCTGTGGTCGGCGGTGGGCTTGCCGATCGCGTTGGCGATCGGCTTCGAGCGTTTCGAGGGACTGCTGGCCGGCGCCTCGGAATTCGATGCGCATGTGTTGGCTTCGCCGCTGGAAACGAATATTGCCGTCCGCCACGCGCTTACCGCGGTGTGGAACCGCAATGCACTGGGCCATGCCGCGCAGGGCGTGATGACCTACGACCAGCGCCTGGCCTTGTTGCCTGCCTACCTGCAGCAACTGGTGATGGAGAGCCTGGGCAAGTCGGTGAAACTGGACGGCAGCCCGGTCGACGGCGACACGGTGCCGGTGTGGTGGGGCGGGGCGGGCACCGATGTGCAGCACAGCTTCTTCCAGGCGCTGCACCAGGGCACCGGCATCGTGCCGCTGGATTTCGTCGGCACGATCCGCAACGACGATCCGTATGCGGAAAACCATCTTGCCTTGATGTCCAATCTTTTTGCGCAAGCCGAGGCGCTGGCCAACGGCCAGTCCAGCGACGATCCGCACCGCGCCTATGCCGGCGGCCGCCCGAGCACGCTGATCCTGCTCGATGCGCTTACCCCGCAATCGCTGGGCGCGCTGATCGCCATGTACGAACACAGCGTGTACGCGCAATCGGTGCTGTGGGGGATCAACGCCTTCGACCAGTTCGGCGTGGAGCTGGGCAAGCAGTTGGCGAATGGATTGCTGCCGGCGTTGCGTGGCGAAGTGCAGGCCAGCGATCCGGTGACCCGGGCGCTGCTCGCGGAATTGAAAGCGCGCAGCTGACCCGTAGGAGCGCCCCATGGGCGCGAGCTCTTCGTCGGGATTCCGGAGA
>JBOHXX010000419.1:0-2063 GCA_050737675.1 Pseudoxanthomonas sp. | reverse complement strand
GTCACAGAGTCGCTCGCCATAAACGCCCAGCTAGGCATCCAAAACGACCAATATGGTTCTGGCGTTGATGCCAACGACGTGATCATTATTGCAACCGCAAAGTCGAGCGGTTGCGAACTGGTCTCTAACGAGTCACGGCAACCTTCGCTTCCCTCCGATCTAAAGAAATACAAAATTCCGGCTGTGTGCTCTCTCCAGCCAGTCAGTGTGGCATGCTTAAACTTCGCCGAATTGATTCGTGCTTCGAACAAGGTTTTCTGAGCGTCGGTCAAACAATTCATTCAAGCCGAATCTATTTCTCGATTTGGTGTGATGAGTAACGTCATGCCCTAGCGATCCACCATCACTCCAAACGCATGACCCCGCGCCGCGGCGTCGCGGTTCCCAGTGTCTCCGCACTCACCGGCGCACCTAGCTCCATCAGCACCTTGCGTTGTTCCGCCAACGGCGTGCGCATGCTTTTCTCTTCCAGTTCAGCGAGTTTGCGGAATGCGGGCAAGGCCCAGACGCGTTCCAGCAACGCCGCCACGCGCGGCCAGCGCTGCGCATCCACGGTGTAGCGCACGAAGGCGGCATTGCGGAAGAAGCTGGCGATGCTGATGTCGGCCACGCTGAGTTCTCCGAAGAGGAAACCTTCCGTCGGCAGCAACGACTCCAGATAATCCAGCGCCGCCGGCAGCTGCTCGTCGCGGGCGCGGGCGATGACGGCTTCGTCCGGCTCCTCGCCGAACAGATAACGCTTCACCCCCTTCTGGAAGAACATCCCCCAGATAACGACATCGCCCAGCCAGGTGTCGCAATACTCCTCGATCCAGCGCGCCTGCGCGCGGTCGCCGATGTCAGCCGGATACAGCGGCGGTTGTGGATGGCGTTCGTCCAGATACTGGCAGATCACCGAGGAATCATTGAACACGCGGTCGCCATCGATCAGCACCGGGATCCGGCGCAGCGGGCTCAATTGGCTGAAGCGTTCGTTGCCCACGAACGGCGCGATCGGATCGATCGTGTATTCCAGCCCTTTCAGTTCCATGCACACCAGTACCTTGCGCACGTAGGGCGAGATGTAATTGCCGATCAGGTGGTAGCGGTCGGTCATGGAAACATTCCTGCAGGGGGAAATAAAAAAGTCGACCCACGAAGGCGCAGTCAGCGGAACACCACCGTGCGGTGCCCGTTCAACAGGATCCGGTGTTCGACATGCCGGCGCACCGCGCGCGCCAGCACGTGGGATTCGGTGTCGCTGCCCACGCGCACCAGTTCCTTCGGCGTCATCGCGTGGTCCACGCGGGCCACGTCCTGTTCGATGATCGGGCCCTCGTCCAGGTCGCGGGTGACGTAATGCGCGGTGGCGCCGATGATCTTGACCCCGCGCTGGTGCGCCTGGTGGTAGGGCTTGGCGCCCTTGAAGCTGGGCAGGAAGCTGTGGTGGATATTGATGGCGCGGCCGGCCAGCGCATCGCACAGTTCCGGCGACAGGATCTGCATGTAGCGCGCCAGCACCACCAGGTCGATCCGTTCGCGTTCGACCAGCGCGATGATCTGCTGTTCCTGCGCGGCCTTGTTCGTCGCGTTTACCGGCAGGTGGTGGAACGGCACGCCGTAGGACGCGGCCAGTGCGGCGAAATCGTCGTGGTTGGAGGCTACCGCGGCAATGTCCACCGGCAATTGCCGGCTGTGCGCACGGAACAGCAGATCGTTGAGGCAGTGTCCCTGTTTGCTGACCAGTACCAGCAGGCGTGCACGTCGACGCGCATCGTGGATCTTCCAGTCCATGCCGAAGTTGTCGCCCAGCGAAGCGAAGCCTTCCTGCAAGGCCCCGACCTCGGCCACGCTGGGCAGGTCGAAGTGCACGCGCAGGAAGAAGCGCCGGCTTTCCTCGTCGCCGAACTGTTGTGCGTCCAGGATGTTGCAGCCCAGTTCGTACAGCAGTCCGGTGACGCGGTAGACGATGCCGGTGCGGTCGGGGCAGGACAGGGTGAGGATGTAGCTGGGGCGCATGCGGGAATACTAGCCGCTCCCGCACCAGGATTTGTAGGTCCGAGCTTGCTCGGATGCTCTTGATC
>JBOHXX010000418.1:0-2077 GCA_050737675.1 Pseudoxanthomonas sp. | reverse complement strand
TAAAACACCTGTAACTTCTGCGAACTGGACAGCATTAACGTCTTCACGCAGACTGCGCCGCTTCCGCTGGAGCGTTCGATGGCAAAGCTGCTGGCCCTGCACGGCCCCAATCTCAACCTGCTGGGCAGCCGCGAACCCGCAGTCTACGGCCGCACCACACTGGCCGAGATCGACGCTTCCCTGTCCGCACAGGCCACTGGCGCCGGGCACCAGTTCGAGAGCCTGCAGTCCAATGCCGAGCACGAGCTCGTCGACCGGGTCCAGGCCGCGCGCACCGACGGCACCGCCTTCCTGCTCATCAACCCGGCCGCCTTCACCCATACCTCGGTTGCCCTGCGCGACGCGCTGGCGGCGGTGGCCATTCCGTTCATCGAAATCCACCTTTCCAATCCACATACCCGCGAGCCCTTCCGCCACCACAGCTATTTCAGCGACCTGGCGCTGGGCGTGGTCTGCGGCTTCGGCGCGGACAGTTACCGCTACGCGATGGAAGCGGCGATCAAACGACTCGACGCCTGATTCCACTTCCCGACTTTCCCCTTTCCACTTTCCCGACTGGCGCCGCCACCGGCGCCAGCGAACCACCACAGAGGCCACCATGGACCTGCGCAAGATCAAGAAACTCATCGACCTGCTGGAAGAATCCAACCTCGCCGAAATCGAGATCAAGGAAGGCGAGGAAAGCGTGCGCCTGGCCCGCGTGCCCAAGGGCAGCTACGCCCCGCAGCCACAGATGTACGCCGCCGCACCCGTTGACCATCGCGCTGCGGCGCCGATGCCGATGGCCTCGCCCACCGAGTCCTCGACCGGCGGCAGCGCCAAGCCCGGCAACGACCAGCCCGAAGGCCACGTCATGCGCGCGCCGATGGTCGGCACGTTCTACACCTCGCCCTCGCCGGACAAGCCGGCCTTCGTCAGCATCGGCCAGTCGGTCAAGGCCGGCGAGACCCTGGCCATCATCGAGGCGATGAAGATGTTCAACCCGATCGAAGCCGACGTGTCCGGCACGATCCTCGCGGTGCTGACCGAAAGCGGCTCGCCGGTCGAATTCGACCAGCCGCTGTTCGTGATCGGCTGAGGCGCGGCCATGCTCGACAAAGTCGTCATCGCCAACCGCGGCGAAATCGCGCTGCGCATCCTGCGCGCCTGCCACACCCTGGGCATCCGCACGGTCGCGGTGCATTCCACGGTCGACCGCAACCTCAAGCATGTGGCGATGGCCGATGAATCGGTGTGCATCGGTCCGGCGCCTTCGAGTGAAAGCTACTTGAACGTACCGGCGATCATCGCCGCGGCCGAAGTGACCGACGCGCAGGCGATCCATCCGGGCTACGGCTTCCTCAGCGAGAACGCGGACTTCGCCGAACGCGTGGAGCAATCCGGCTTCATCTTCATCGGCCCCAAGGCCAACACCATCCGCCTGATGGGCGACAAAGTGGAAGCGATCCGGGCGATGAAGGCCGCGGGCGTGCCCTGCGTGCCGGGTTCCGGCGGCCCGCTGGACGACGACATCGTCACCAACACCAAGATCGCGCGCGAGATCGGCTACCCGGTGATCATCAAGGCCGCGGGCGGCGGCGGCGGCCGTGGCATGCGCGTGGTCCATGCCGAGGGCGCGCTCAACAGCGCCATCAGCACGACCAAGGCCGAAGCGAAAGCCGCTTTCAGCAACGACCAGGTGTACATGGAGAAATTCCTGGAGAATCCACGCCACGTGGAAATCCAGGTGCTGGCCGACGGCCAGGGCGGCGCGATCCACCTGGGCGAACGCGACTGTTCGATGCAGCGTCGTCATCAGAAGGTCGTCGAGGAAGCGCCCGCACCGGGCATCAGCGAGGAGCAGCGCAACGAGATCGGCAAGGTCTGCGTGGATGCATGCCTGCGCATCGGTTACCGCGGCGCCGGCACCTTCGAGTTCCTGTACGAGAACGGCCGCTTCTACTTCATCGAGATGAACACCCGCATCCAGGTCGAGCATCCGGTCACCGAACGCATCACCGGCATCGACCTGGTCTGCGAACAGTTGCGCATCGCCGGTGGCGAGAAGCTGTCGATCCGGCAGTCCGACATCGTCCTG
>JBOHXX010000417.1:0-2082 GCA_050737675.1 Pseudoxanthomonas sp. | reverse complement strand
AGCTGGGATTGCGCACCAGCAGCTGGTCGGTGATGTGCTTGAGGTCGTTGAGGGTTGCGGTGGAATCCGCACCTTCGGCCAGGGTCAGGTCGATCAACGCCGCCTCGCCGCGGACCGAAGGGCGATCCTTCAGTTGCCTTGCAAGGTAGGCACGCGCAGCGGCCACGCCGTCCTGGCTTTCGACCAGACGGGTCAAGGCGAGCACCGGAGCGATGCCGCGGTAGTGCTCGCACATTTCCGAGAGGAAAGCCCGGGCGCCCGACAAGTCGCCACCCAGTTCGTAGTTCGCCATCAGGCTGGGCAGTACTTCAGGCAGGTAGTCCGGGTCGTGGCGGGCTGCGCGCTCGAAGGCGCGTATGGCTGCCTCGTGGTTGCCGGCGTCGGACTCTATACGTCCTTCCAGGATGCCTGCGCGAACGCAGCTCGCATCGGCCTGGTAAGCGCGAACGATCGCTGCGCGCGCAGCCTCTGCATCATTGGCCGTGCGATGGCGCTCGGCCAGCTCGCATTCGAATTGTGCGATCAGTTTGCCCATCGGCTCAGCGGTCACCTCTTCGTAGCGGGTGGCGTTGTCGATGGCTTTTTCCCAGTCGCGTTCGGTCTGGTAGATGCCGATCAGGTGCTTGAGCGCCTGCGGTGCGCGCTGGTCGATGCGGGTGAGGTCGCTGAATACCGTTTCGGCACGGTCCAGCAGTCCCGAACGCATGTAATCCTCGCCCAACGCGAGCAAGGCCTGCACCTTCTGCTGGTCGCTGAGATCACTGCGTTGGACCAGCCCCTGGTGCAGGCGGATGGCGCGATCCACTTCGCCGCGGCGGCGGAACAGGTGGCCCAGCGCGACCTGGGTCTCGAAGGTTTCCTTGTCCAGTTCGGCGATGTGCAGGAACAGTTCTATCGCCTTGTCCGGTTGCTCGTTCAACAGATAGTTGAGGCCGCGGAAATAGGTACTTGAAAGCCGGCTGACCTGGGTATCCCCGTGTCGCTGCCCTCCCCTGCGCCCGATCACCCAGCCGCTGAGCGCGGCCAGAGGCAGGAACAGGAAGAACCAGAACCATTCGTTGAGGAATTGCATGCGTTATTGGCCTGTTGGTCGATCAAAGGCCGGTGACGGAAGGCGGCGCAGTTGCGGTCACCTGCTTGTTGGCCTTGCGGAGTTTCGCGTACAACGGCCACACCACCGTGGCCAACACGATGAGGCCGCCGATGACGACGCCACTGAGTAGCGACAGGATGATGGCTGCGCCCGAAGACGTCCTGATGCCCGTGGTGAAGGGAAGACTGAGCGTGATCGACTCGGTGTTCCAGATGCCGACGATCAACCCTGCCGCCAGGAACACCAGCGCGACAACCAGGCGAAAAACATTCATCGGGCGGCTCCTTGCTTGGGAGCGGCTAGCTTAGCCGAGTCGGTCGACAGCCACACGCCGTGGGGCTGGGCGGGAAAGACACGCGGCGATTATTCGCCGCTTTCCTCGATCGGGGTCACGCCACTGACGCGTTCGCGCAGCTCCTTGCCCGGCTTGAAATGCGGCACGTGCTTGGCTGGCAAGGCGACGGAATCGCCGGTCTTGGGGTTGCGGCCCAAACGGGGCGGACGGTAATGCAGGGAAAAACTGCCGAATCCACGGATCTCGATGCGCTCGCCATGGGCCAGGGCACCGCCCATCATCTCCAGCAGCGACTTAACTGCCAGATCGACGTCGTCGGCCTTCAGATGAGGCTGGCGACGGCTGAGTATTTCGATGAGTTCGGATTTGGTCATCGTCACGGAGGTAGGCGAAAGACACCACTGCCGGCCCGGTACGAACCGGGCCGGCGTGGATCGGATGGCTTGCTTACTCGGACTTGTTGCCTTCCAACTGCGCGCGCAGCAGCGCGCCGAGCTGGGTGGTGGCGCCGGTCGAAGACGAGGAAGACTGCGACTGGTAGTCCTCCAGCGTTTCGCGCATTTCGGCGTCGTCCTTGGCCTTGATCGAGAGCTGCAGCACGCGACCCTTGCGGTCCATGCCGACGAAACGGGCTTCGATCTTCTCGCCCACCTTCAGGTGCTGGCTGGCGTCGTCCACGCGCTCGGTGCTGATG
>JBOHXX010000416.1:0-2084 GCA_050737675.1 Pseudoxanthomonas sp. | reverse complement strand
CACATGGGCCTGGGCCATCGCGAGAAGGCGTTGCCTTCGCAGCTGTCGGCGGGCGAACAGCAGCGCGTCGGCATCGCCCGCGCGATCGTCGCCGAGCCGCGCCTGCTGGTCGCCGACGAACCCACCGGCAACCTCGATCCCACCCTGGCCGCGGAAATCATGTCGCTGTTCGCGTCGATGCCCGAGCGCGGCACCAGCGTGCTGGTGGTCAGCCACGACCTGGCCCTGATCAAGCGCATGAAGAAGCGCGTGCTGATCCTCGACCATGGCCGCCTGACCGACGACATCTCCCCGGCGGACCTGGCCGAATGACCGCGGTGCCTGAGAACACCAAGGTCGAGGCTTCGCGTTCCGGTTTCGGCATCTGGCTCGACCAGCATCTCTACAGCTTCGTCGCCAGCCTCGGCCGGGTGTTGCGCCGGCCGTGGACCACGCTGCTCACGATCGGGGTGATGGCGGTGGCGCTGGCCTTGCCGCTGGGCCTGGGCCTGGCGCTGGACAACCTGCGGCAGTTCGCCGGCAGCGTGGAGCAGTCGCGCGAGAGCGATCTGTTCCTCAAGCCAGAGATCGACGTCGCGCGCGCGCAGGCACTCGCGGCCGAGCTGCGCGGCCGTGGCGACGTGGCCAGACTGGAACTGCGCACCCCGGAACAGGGACTGGCCGAATTCCGGGCGCGCAGCGGCCTGGGCGATGCGATAGGTGCGTTGGAAGAGAACCCGCTACCCAGCCTGCTGATCGTGACCCCGAGCGGCGACGAGGCCGGCCTGGTGGCCACGCTGGAACGCCTGCCCGAGACCGGCCTGCTGCAGCACGACGCCGCCTGGCGGCAACGTTTGCAGGGCTGGCTGGGTTTCGGCGCGCGCCTGGCTTGGGTACTGGCGGCGCTGTTCGGCCTCGGCGCGTTGCTGGTGGTCGGCAACACCGTGCGCCTGGACATCCAGTCGCGGCGCGAGGAAATCGGCGTGCTGCAACTGCTCGGTGCCACCGACGGCTTCATCCGCCGGCCCTTCATCTACCTCGGTGCCTGGTACGGCCTGGCCGCCGGCGCGCTCGCGCTGGGGCTGCTGACGGTAGCGGCGTATGCTCTGCGCGCGCCGCTGCACGCATTGGCGCAAAGCTACGGTAGTGGTTTCGTGCTCGGTGGACTCGATCCGCTGCGCGCCACGGGCTTCGTGCTCGCGGCGACGGCGGTCGGCTGGCTGGGCGCGTGGCTGGTGACCGGACATTTCCTGCGTCAAACCCGACCGACTGAAACCTAGGGCAGGCCCAGCATGCATTCGCAGGAACTTCGCCACCTGATCAGCGACACCCCGCGGGTGATGGTGGTCGACGGGTCGAAGATGGTGCGCAAGATGATCGCCGATGTGCTCAGGCGCGACCTGCCGGGCGTGGAAGTGATCGGCTGCGCCAGCATCGCCGAGGCGCGCACGGCGCTTGCCGCGGGCGCGGTGCACCTGGTCACCACCTCGTTGGCGCTTCCCGATGGCGACGGCATGGAAATCGCGCGCGCCGTGCGCGAAACCGCCGGCCAGGCCTATGTGCCGGTGATCGTGGTTTCGGGCGACGCGCAGCAGCACCTGGAGGAGCGCCGCTTCACCGAATACGTCACCGACTATTTCGACAAATCGCTGGGCCACGAAGCGCTGGCCGTGTTCATCCGCGGCTACGTGCAGCCACAACCCATGGCCGGCGCCACCGTGCTGTACGTGGAAGACAGCCGCGTCGTGGCCGAAACCACCCGACGCATGCTCGAGCGCCATGACCTCAAGGTCGTCCACGTGCTCAAGGCCGAGGATGCCTTCGCCCTGCTGACCGCCGAGTCGCTGGGTCTTTCCACCCATCACTTCGACATCGTCCTGACCGACGTGACCCTGAAAGGCGAGCTGAGCGGTCGCGACGTCGTCCAGCGCATCCGCATCGACTTCGCTTACGGCAAGCGCCGCCTGCCGATCCTGGTGATGACCGGCGACGACAACCGCGACAACCAGTCGGAACTGCTGCAGGCCGGCGCCAACGATCTGGTGCTGAAGCCGATCGAGGAGCGCCTGCTGATCACCAAGGTGCTGTTCCAGCTGCGGGTGTCG
>JBOHXX010000415.1:0-2118 GCA_050737675.1 Pseudoxanthomonas sp. | reverse complement strand
GCGCGCACGTGCACGGCCGGGTCGAAGGCAGCCACGTTGGCGGCCGTGCTCACGCGCGCGGGTGGCGTCCAATTGGCGCCGTCGTCGAGCGAACGCGAGATCACGATCGCATCGCGCACGCCGCCATCGAAACGGCTGTCCTGCCAGACCACGTACACCGCGCCGTTGGGCGCGGCCGAGACCGTCGGGATTATCGACTGGTCGCGTACCGGCTGGTTGGTATTGGGGTCGCGGGTGCCGACCGAGAGCAGGTCGGCGATGTATGCCGGCGCGGTCCAGGTCAGGCCCTTGTCGAAGGAACGCACCACCGCCACCCGCGCGCGGTTGCCCAGGTCGTAGTCGATCTGCACGAACATCACCACCAGCGCGCCACTCCGGGTGACCACGGTGACGTTGCTGATGGTCTGGCTGCGCGGGCCCGGATCGTAGATGGGTTTGGCCGGTTCCCAACTGGCGCCGCTGTTGCTGCTGCGGGCGAAATACGTGGGGCCGCCGTTGTCGCCGGCGACGAGGCGGTCCCAGACCGCGTAGACCAGGTTGGGATCCTGCGGGTCGGCGATGATCGCGTCCTTGTCGTTGAAGAAACCCCGGCCGTCGCGGATCAGCGCGATCGGGTTGCTCCAGGTGAGGCCGTCGTCGAGCGAGCGGCTGGCGACGATGGCGTTGTCGGAACCGTCCTGGAAGATGACGCCGCTGCTGGCCAGGCCGACCGCATGCACGACGCCGTTCGCGGCGTAGGCCACCCATGGATTGGACACGCGGGCGAAGTCGCCGCCGTTGGCCACGGTGCCGCCGCCGCAGCGCGAGAACGGGATCGGCCGCCGCGTCCAGGTCTGCCCGCCATCGAACGAAGTCGCGCTCATCACCCCGCGCGAGGAACCGTTCGACCAGCGGTCCTGCTGCCACACGCCGACCCGGCGGTTTGGATCGGTCGGGTGGATCGCCAGGAACGGCTCGACTTCGGCATTGATGAACAGCGTGCCGCCGATGTTCTCGCGGTCGCAGCCGCCGGTGAACGGCGAGGCGGCCGAGACCAGGGTCTGCGGGTCGATCGAAGCGAGTACGGGCTGTACGGCGGCAGGTAACGTGCGAGGAAGCGACGCCGCGATCGAAGTGGACGCGATGGCCGGTTCTTTGCCGCCGCCACTACAGGCGGCAAGGCCGAGCGGCAGGGCGCAACAGGCGAACCGGACCCAGCGTGCGAACCCCTTCATGCGATGCCCCTGTCGCTGCCGATGACCGGCACGCTAGCGCAGTTTCGTGCGCCGCCCTAGTCAGGCGATGTGCGGAGTTTGGCGTGTCGTGGGGGCCGCGCTCCCCAAGGATGCTTCCTTCGCGACTCACGTCGCTGCTACGACGCGGGGTGCAATCCCATATAACCCAAAAGAAAAGCCCCGCATGAGCGGGGCTTCCCTGATCCTTCCGGCATCGCCGGGCTCAGTAACCGAGCACCTGCGAGATCACCCCGGTCGCGATTTCGACCAGCAGGTAGCGATCATCCTGCGGCCTGACCCAGCGGTAGCCGCGCGGCGGCGGGGCCAGGCGGTAGCTGCGGTAGTCGTTCACGTAATAACGCGGTTCCCAGTACGCCGCCGGCACGTAGTCGCCGCGACGATAGGCCTTCTTGAGCTGGCCATAGTGGTGGCCGTTGTCGTGCTTGCCCTTGTGCTTGTGGTCGTCGTAGTAACCATGGCGATCCCGGTCGTGCTTGCCCTTGTCATCGTGGTTGTCGCGGGCGAAGGCCGCGGCCGAGGACAGCAGTATTGCGGCGAAGGAAGCGGTCAGTAGCAATCGTTTCATGGCGGCACTCCTTGTGGTGTTGGTGCGAGGCGATGCTAGGCGGAGCTACCTGAACGCGATGCCGTTTCTCCGGCGCCTTTCCCGAATCCATTCAGGTTGTCGAAACACATGTGGAGATCGTTGCGGGAGCGGCTTGCGCAGCTCCCGCAACTTGCTGCCGCGATTACTGCTTACTTGCGATCAGCCGCCGTCGCGTCACGCGCAGCGCGGAACTCGGAGTCCTGGCTCCAGTTCGGCCAGCGGTCGGAGTTGGCCAGGTCGCTGCCGACGGTGTAGAGCAGTTGCAGGTCGCGGGCCATGCCGGTGAAGGTCCAGTCC
>JBOHXX010000414.1:0-2127 GCA_050737675.1 Pseudoxanthomonas sp. | reverse complement strand
AAGTCGGGCTACATCGTCCCGCGCTGGACGAACGGAGCCCGCTGATAGAGTTTGCGCTCGCCACCACGCGGGTCGTTCTCGACGCGCGGCGTCAGATCGAAAAGCATCGTCTCGCGCCGTTGCAGCGAATAAGGGGCCCAGTACGGAATGCCGGCATGGTTGGGATCGCCATGCCGCGCAAGCGCCAGCAGCATGTCGCTCATCCGGTCGGCCAATCGTTGCGTCCCGGCATCCGTGCCAGTGCGCGAGCCGGGCTGGGCGATGTTGTCGAACACCAGGGGGATGTCGAGTGTATGCATGGCGCCGAACTTGCCGCCGTCCAGCGGCGATCCCCAATCCAGCTGGTAGACCCAGGTCGGCGCGCCTTGTTTCGCGCGCACTTCCGCTTCTTCGATCGCGCCGCGCCAGGAGCGCCCGGCGGTGGTCGCGGCGAAGAACACCTGCGAGGGCGTGTAGTCGGGATACAGGCGGCGGTATTCGGTGATCACCGTTTCCGGCAGCAAGTCCGTGTACTGCTGCGCCTGCAATTTGGCAGGCAACTGTTCCCAGGTCAGGGAGAAGTTGTCCGGATCGTTGCCCAGGAACGCGCGCGTCTCGTCGCGGGTGTTGCCGATGATCATCGGGACATGCGCCGACTGTGCCGGTGCATCGGGATAGAACGGATGCCGGTGCAGGCTGCGTGCGTCCATCACCGGGCCGAAGTACAGGCTGCTGTCCTCGATACGCGAGGGATCCCGGGTGCGCGCCGCCTCGAGGATCTTCGCCATCGGCAGCGTGCGCAGCCGATCGAGCTGGCCGGGCGCAATGCGCAACGCATCCAGCAGCAGACGCGTGCGCTGGGTCGCCGCGCGCGGACCGGCGGCGGTGACCTGCTGCCCGCTCATGGTCATGGCGCGATGGAAGAGTCCGTCCGCGGCCGGCATTGCCATCAGCGTGGCGATCTTGGCGCCGCCACCGGACTGGCCGAACACGGTGACATTGTCGGCGTCGCCACCGAATTCATGCGCATGCTCACGCACCCATTGCAGCGCCTGGACCAGGTCGATCTGCCCGACATTGCCGGACCACTGCAGGTCTTCACTGCCGAGTTCGCCCAGGTAGAGGTAACCGAATGCATTGAGCCGGTGGTTGACCGTGACCACGACCACGTCGCCGCGACTGCACAGGTTGACGCCATCGTAGAGCGGGCTACTGCCGGAGCCATTGTTGTAGCCGCCGCCGTGGATGTAGAACAGGATCGGCCGTGCGCCGCCATCGCCCAGCGCCGGCGTGTACACATTGAGGAACAGGCAGTCTTCGCTGATCGGTTCCTCTTCGCCCGATTGCGGCGCCGAAGCGCCATGGATGATGGCTTCACGTACGCCCCGCCACGGCGTCTCCCGCAGTGCCGGCATGAACCGGCGGGTGGAAGTGTCGGCGCCGTAGGGAATTCCCTTGAATACGCGTACGCCACGGTCCAGGCAACCGCGGACCTTGCCGCTGCGTGTCGTCGCTACAGCCAATGCGCGTGGTGTCGTCGATGCGAGCGCATGTAGCCACGGCGATGCAAGCGCGCTGGCGCCGATCCCCAGCCCAGCGGCTTGCTTGAGGAAATGGCGACGACTGTTCGCACCGCCGTCGTCGTTGCGGTTACCTGGCATCGGGCTGCGCTCCGCTTCGGGCAATACTTATTTCAACGGATCGCGACGCTTGAGCGGCTTGAGCGATTCCATCGTGTCCAGGTCCCAGTCTTCGGGCACGAAGGCCTGGCGGGTTTCGGCATGCTTCGGGTAACCAAGGACTTCATCCTGGCTGTCGAGGATATGGCCGCGGCCTTCGATCGTGTTCTCGAGGATGCGGCGGTCGATGTCGTCGCGGTCCCACGGTCGCGCGCCGACATCGGCGATCACCGCGTCCTGCACCTGCGTGGCCGGAATGGGCTTGACCCCGAACGGCAGCGGCGGCGGGTTCTTCATCATCCGCGGTGCGACCGCGGCGGTGGTGTAGCGGCCCAGCATCGGCAACGGATCGCCGATGCGATCCACCGCGATGTTGTCGTGCAGGTACAGATCGAGATCGCCGGAGCCGCCGAACATGAAGAAGGCCGCCTTGGTTGGCGTGTCGGGGCCGGCGCGCATCACGTTGCCG
>JBOHXX010000413.1:0-2146 GCA_050737675.1 Pseudoxanthomonas sp. | reverse complement strand
CCGTCTCGCACGCGATCATCATCCACAACCGCGGCCGCAAGAGCGGCCTGGCCGACGGCATCGTGATCACGCCCTCGCACAATCCGCCCGGCGATGGTGGCTTCAAGTACAACGGCAGCAATGGCGGCCCGGCCGACAGCACGATCACCAACCTGATCCAGGAACGGGCGAACGAGCTCCTTGAAGGCGGGTTGAAGGAAGTCAGGCGCGTGCTGCTGCAACAGGCACGCCACGCCGCGACCACGCAGGAACACGACTACCTCGGCGCCTATGTCGCCGACCTCGGCAACGTGCTCGACTTCGACCTGATCCGCGCTTCCGGCCTGCGCATGGGCGTGGATCCGCTGGGCGGCGCCGGCGTCCACTACTGGGCACGCATCGCCGGGCGCTACCGCATCGACCTGGACGTGGTTAGCGAACAGGTCGACCCCAGCTTCGCCTTCATGAGCCTCGACTGGGATGGACAGATCCGCATGGATCCTTCGTCCTCCTTCGCGATGCAGCGCTTGATCGGATTGAAGGACCGCTACGACATCGCCTTCGCCTGCGACACCGACCACGATCGCCACGGCATCGTGACCCGCAGCGCCGGACTGCTGCCGTCGAACCACTACCTGGCGGCGATGGTCGATGACCTGTTCCAGCACCGGCCGGGATGGAAGGCCGATGCCGCGGTCGGCAAGACCGTAGTCAGCAGCAGCATGATCGACCGCGTCGCCGCACGCCTGGGCCGCAGGTTGTATGAGACGCCGGTCGGCTTCAAGTGGTTCGCCGACGGCCTGTCCGATGGCTCGCTCGGGTTGGGAGGCGAGGAAAGCGCAGGTGCGAGTTTCCTGCGTCGCGATGGCAGCGCCTGGACCACCGACAAGGACGGCCTGGTGCCGGCGTTGTTCGCGGCCGAGATCACCGCACGGCACGGACAGGATCCAGGCGAACGTTACGCAGCCCTGTGCCGCGAATTCGGCGAATCGTTTTCCAGCCGGATCGATGCGCCAGCCGACCCGCAACAGAAACGCATGCTGTCGAAACTGACGCCGTCGCAGCTGCAGGCCGACACCCTGGCCGGCGAAAAGATCCAGCAGGTGCTGGACAAGGCGCCAGGCAACGGCGCGGCCATCGGCGGGATCAAGGTGGTCGCGGCCAACGGCTGGTTCGCCGCGCGTCCGTCCGGCACCGAGGACATCTACAAGATCTACGCGGAAAGCTTCCAGAGTCGCGAGCACCTGCAGGCGATCCTCGCCGAGGCGCAGGGGATTGTTGATGCGGCGATTGCGCGGGATTGAAGCGTGCGCTGATGCGTGGAAAGAAACCTGCGGCGCTGCCAAGGAACCGTTCCTGCTCGTCGTCCCCGCGAAGGCGGGGATCCAGCGCCTTTGCTTTATATGGCTTGAAGTCACTGGGTCCCCGTCTTCGCGGGGATGACGATAATTTTTTCAGACTTTCCCCAGCCGCAACCACAACGGTTACTCCTTCTTCACCGCATGCCCACCGAACCCGTTGCGCATCATCGACAGCAGTTTGTCGGTGAACGATTCGGTGTCCCGCGAGCGCAGGCGTGCGATCAGCGACAACGTGATCACCGGCGCCGGCACGTCGAGGTCGATTGCCTCGGCCACGGTCCAGCGGCCTTCGCCGGAATCGGGGACGAACGGGGCGATGCCGTCCAGGGTCGGATTTTCGCCCAGCGCCTCGGCGGTCAGGTCCAGCAGCCAGGAACGCACCACGCTGCCGTGGCGCCAGATCTCGGCGACCTGGTGCAGGTCCAGGCCGAACTCCTGCTTGTGCCCGAGGATGGAAAACCCCTCGGCGTAGGCCTGCATCATTCCGTATTCGATGCCGTTGTGGATCATCTTGGTGAAGTGCCCGGAACCGGCCGGACCGACCCGGCCCCAGCCGCGATCCGCGCCCGGCGCCAGGGTCTCGAAGATCGGGCGCAGGCGTTCGACCGCATCGGCATCGCCGCCGACCATCAGGCTGTAACCCTGTTCCAGCCCCCACACGCCGCCACTGGTGCCGGAATCGACATAGCGCACGCCCTTGCCGGTGGCCACCCTGGCGCGATCCATGGTGTCCTTGTAGTTGGAGTTGCCGCCATCGATGATCGTGTCGCCGTCAGAAAGCAGCGACAGCAGTGCATCGACCGTGC
>JBOHXX010000412.1:0-2155 GCA_050737675.1 Pseudoxanthomonas sp. | reverse complement strand
ATCAAGAACTCGCGGCGGGGACGTCGCTCCAACGGACTGCGCGGATCACAGCGGCGTGCGGTTCCAGTTCCTACCGTCGAAAGATTCCAGCGGCTGGAAGCGTCGTTTGTAATCCATCTTGCGGTGGCCATGGATCCAGTAGCCCAGGTACAGGTGCCGGCGCGATTCGCGCCGCGCCCATTCGATCTGGCGCAGGATCGCCAGCGTGCCCAGGCTGCGGCGTTCCAGGGCGGGATCGAAGAAGGTGTAGACCGCCGACATCGCTTCCGGGGTGATATCGGTGACCGCCACCGCGATCAGCCTGCCGTGTTCGCGCAACTCGAGGAAACGGCCCTCGGACCAGCTGCCGACGAGGAACTGCTCGAACTCGATCGCGCCATGGTCGTCCATGCCGCCATCGCGATGGCGCGCGGTCAGGTAATGCTGGTAAAGCTCCAGGTGTTCTTCGGTGCGCTCGGCGGCGACCACGCGTGCTTCCACTCCGGCGTTGCGCGCGGCGCAGCGCCGCTGGCTGCGGTCCGGTTTGAAATCCGCGACCGGGATGCGCACGGCTACGCAGGCGCGGCAACCTTCGCAATGCGGTCGATAGACCAGGTCGCCGGAACGACGGAAGCCCCAGCCCAGCGCGGTCGGGTAGAACGCGGCCAGGCGCGGATCGCGCGGGTCGAGGACCAGGTCGCGGGCGATGCGCTCGGGCCAGTAGCCGCAGGGATGCTCGCCGGTGTGGAACAGGCGCAGGTCGTCGGCGGGTTGGAGGGAGTCGGTGCCCATGGCTCAGGCCATCCCGGACGCCAGCAGGAAAGCGATGCCGGCCAGCAGTCCCGTAACGGCGCCGGCCAGCAGGTCGCGAGGCACGTGGCGTTGCAGTTGCAGCCGCGACCAGGCGACGGCGGCGGCGCAGGCGAAACCCGCCAGCCCCGCCCACCACGCCACGCTCCACAGCAGCGTGGCGGCGAAGACCACGAAGGCCATGTGCAGCGACAGCTTCCACCAGCGCGCGGTCAGCATCGCCACTGCGACCATCGCCGCCGACAGCCCGAGTCCGAGGCCGAGTTGGCGGTCATGGCCGTAGCGCATCGCAAGCATCGCCGCCACGACCAGCGCCACGACCAGGAAACGGTTGAGCGACCTGCGTTCGCCCTTGTTGCTGGCATCCACATGTGCCCAGCGCCCGCGACGCACCTGCCACCACGAATACGACATCACCAATGCGGCGAAAAGGACGAACCCGAGGGCCATCCACGCCGCCATGCGCCCTTGTCCTCGCGAAATGGCCACGGCCAGCGCCGCCAGCGGCAGCACCAGCATCGGGTGACCGAAAATGGAAACGGCGCGGGCGAAGGCCTGGTTCATAGGGCCAGCATACTGCGCGCGCCGTATCGCGTGGGTTGCGACTGTCTGCAAAATGAATGCGCCCGGGTCGCCGTCAACGCGACCGGGGCAGGGGCGTTAACCGTGGCAGTGGCGGAAACGCGCCACGCTTTCCCGGAGCTCCACATGACCCGCAAGACCCTGCTTATGCTCGCCGTACTCACCGCGCTGTCCGCTGGCACCGCCTTCGCCGCCACCGCACCCGCAAGCGATTCCAAGAACGCGCCACGCGCCAAGCTCGACACCAATGGCGATGGCGCCATCGATCGCGGCGAAGCAGCCCAGCATCCGCGCCTGGCCGCAAAGTTCGACGAACTGGACAAGAACAAGGACGGCAAGCTGGCGAAAGAGGAAATGCCGCGCCGACATGGTCGCGGTTTCGGCAAGAACGGCCATGGCCGGCACGAAATGATGACCAAGCTGGATACTGACAAGGACGGCCGCATCAGCCGCGCCGAATCGGCTGCAGGCGAAGGCAAGCTGGCTTCGCGCTTCGACAAGATGGACGTCAACAAGGATGGTTACATCGATCGTGCCGACCGCGAGCTTCGTGCCAAGCAGCGCGCGGACGAATGGTTCGCCAGGGCCGATACCGACAAGGACGGCAAGCTGAGCCGCGCTGAGGTCGACGCGTCCCGCTCGCAGCGAATGGAGCATCGCGGCATGCGTGGGCCGATTCCGGCAGATAAACCGTTCAACTGAAAACCTATTTGTTTTGTAGTCCCGACCCATGCCTGTGAAGGCATGGGTTTTTTTTTGTTCCCACGTAGGAGCGCCCCATGGG
>JBOHXX010000411.1:0-2170 GCA_050737675.1 Pseudoxanthomonas sp. | reverse complement strand
CCCGCATACACACGGGTCATGTCGATGGCGCCGTAGCGGGCCATGTCGATCGACTCGGCTTCGCGCCCGAGTTGGCCGGAATGATAGAGGCGGATGCGCAGCCGCCCGCTGGTCTCGCGCTCCAGGGTCTCGCCTATCCAGCGCACCGCCTGCACCGTGGGATAGTCGCTGACATGCACGTCGGTCGCGGTGAGCACGCCGTCGGCAACGTTGGCATTGGCCTGCAGTGAGGCCAGTGGCGCGGCGCATGCGGCGGCGACACCCGCACCGATGAAACGGCGTCGGCTGATCATGCTTCCGCCTCGGCCTGCATCTGCAGGGGCGCCGCAGGTCGTGCACGGCATTGGATGTCACCGAAACCGCCGAAGCTGATCCGTCCCCGCTGCCCGGCGACGATGTCGTGGATGCCGGTGGCGTTGCCGGTGGCGATCAGGTCGCCGGCCTTCAAGGGACGTCCGCGCCGGGCCGAGCGCGATAATGCGAAAGCGAAAGCCGCGCGCAGGCCGCCGGGCAGGGTGGTGGCGCCACCGCTGCCGACCTGACGGCCTTCGATGAAGGTCGTGCAGGTCAGTCGGTCCTCGGGGATCGATTTCCAGTCCGGTATTTCCCGGCCCAGGACCAGGCCATTGTTGTTGCCGAAATCGGAAACCACCACGCGCGGCCCCAGCACGTTGATCGTCGCCAGCGGGCTGCTGGCTATCTCAATGCCGACATGCAGCGTCGCCGGCAGCGATGCGGCTTCTTCGGGCGTCCAGTCGGTCTTGTCCGTGGGCGCATCGGCCAGCAGTTGCAGCACGTACTCGGCTTCGATCGCGGCGAAACCACCGGCGAAGACCGGGATCTGCACTTCGCCGTCGAGGGCCGGCAGCAAGCCGCGGGCGAAGATCGGGCCGAGCAGGCGTTCGTCGCCGGAAGCATCACGGCGTTCGGCGGCGATATAGCCGACCTTCCAGCCGACGAGGCGGTCCGGCCAGCGGGCGATGGCCAGGTCCTGGACCTGATAGGCGGTCACCAGGTCCGCCGGGATGTCGCCGGGAAACCCGGCCAGCGAGGCTCCCTGCAGACGCGCCCGCACGAAAGCGGCGGCGATGGCCGGCAGGTCCACGGATCCGGGAACGGTTTCCTCAACACTTTCGCGAGTGCCCAATCGGCCTCTCCAATGGTCTGGTTTGCTGCACTGCCGATGGACAGCAGGGGTCGATGGCTTGTATATGGTAAACCGGTGTCATTTACAATACGCAGTGCCGCAAAGCGGACGGCATGCCTCACCATCCACTCCTGGGAGGGAGCCATATGCAATCCATCAGTGTCTTGCGCACGTCCAAGCGTCGCCGACCGATCCTTGCGGCCTTCGCCGTCCTGCTATGCGGCCTGGCCACGGCCGCGATCGCCGCGGAAACCACCGCGCCTTTGGCCTTTCCCGGTGCGCAGGGCTGGGCCGCGCATACCCCCGGCGGTCGTGGCGGCAGGATCATCCGCGTCACCACCCTGGCGGCCGACGGCCCGGGCTCGTTCGTCGAAGCGGTCAACAGCAAGGGGCCGCGCATCGTGGTGTTCGAGGTCGGCGGGGTAATCGACCTGGGCGTGAAAACGGTGAGCATCCGCGAACCGTACCTGACCATTGCCGGACAGACCGCGCCGCAACCGGGCATCACCCTGGTCCGCGGCGGCCTGGATATCTTCGCCCACGACGTGATCGTCCAACACCTCCGCGTGCGTCCCGGCGACGCCGGCCTACCGAAGATGAGCGGCAACGATTTCGATGCGATCAGCACCGTCGGCGCGCACGATGTGATCGTCGACCACTGCTCGCTGACCTGGGCCACCGACGAGAACCTGTCGGCGTCGGGCACCCGTTTCGCCGGCGATACCCCGGAGCAATGGCGCGAAGGCGCTTCGCACCGGATCACCTTCAGCAACAACCTCATCGCCGAGGGCCTGGCCCACGCCAACCACATCAAGGGCGAGCATTCGAAAGGCTCGCTGATCCATGACAACGCCCGCGACATCCTGATCGTCGGCAACCTGTACGCGCAGAATTACGAACGCAACCCGTTCTTCAAGGGCGGCACCCAGGGCTGGGTGGTCAACAACCTGATCTACAACCCGGGCCAGCGCGGCGTCATGTACAACCTGATCGCCGCCGAATGGGCGGGACACCCCTACCAGG
>JBOHXX010000410.1:0-2176 GCA_050737675.1 Pseudoxanthomonas sp. | reverse complement strand
GAGGAAAGTCAGGATGCGGTCCTTCTGGTACGGGCGCAGGAACCAGAACCAGGCCACCGGCGCCGCTGCCGACACTCCACCCACGGCCACGCCCACCCACCACCACGGCAAACCCGCCAGCAGCAGCGCGAACACGCCGCTGGCCGCGACCAGCATGGCGGTGCCGAAATCCGGCTGCAGCAGGATCATCCCGGTCGGGACGCCGATCAACGCGCCGGCCGCCAGCACCGTGCGCAGGCGCGGCGGCAGCGGCTCGCGATGCAGGTACCAGGCCATCATCATCGGCAGGCTGAGCTTCATCAGTTCAGAGGGCTGGAAATAGAACAGCTTCAGGTCGATCCAGTGGTTGCCGTGCTTGCCGCTGCCGATGAACAGCACCAGCACCAGCGGCAGCAACGAGGCCAGGTACGCGCCCGGCGTCCACGCGCGCAACCGCGTCGGCGTGACCCGCGACAACCCCCACATCGCCGCCAGTCCGACCGCGAAGCGTGCGGCCTGCGCCAGCATCAGGTGCATGCCCTGGCTATCGCCGCCGGCGCTGTACAACACTGCCAGGCCGATGCCCATCAGCGCGGACAGCGCCAGCAGCAAGGGCCAGTCCAGGGTGCGCAGGAAGTAGCGCACCAGGTCCAGCAACCAGCGCAGGATTTCGCTCATGGCCGCGCCGCCGGGCTGGCGGCCGGGACCACCGGGTTCGCAGCCGCTGGGGCAGCAGCCGGCGGATTCGTGGGCGACGGTTGCGGCAAGCCCACCTGCACCGGCTGGGTGCCGTCCGGATCGTTCGCATCGAGCCGGGTGCCGTCGGGCATCTTGCCCAGCAGGTAGGCGTCGAACACCTTGCGCGCGATCGGCGCCGCGGTGGATGCGCCATAACCGCCGCCTTCCACCGCCACCGCCACCGCGATGGTCGGGTTTTCGGCCGGCGCGTAACCGACGTACAGCGCGCGGTGGCGTTTCCACAGTGGCAACGATTTCGGATTGACCGCGACGGTGCTGCGATTGACCACCTGCGCGGTGCCGGTCTTGCCGGCCGAACGATAGGCAGAGCCGCGGAACACGCTGGCCGCGGTGCCCATGGAGACGGTCATTTCCATGCCTTCCTGGACCACGCGCACATTGTCGGCACGATCGCTGATGCGCACTGCCGCCGGCTGCGGCATTGGCTGCCACGGCGCATCGAAGCCGGCGCGTTGCTCGGTCGCCAGGTGCGGGCGCCGCATCAGTCCGCCGTCGGCGATCGCCGCCGTGCCACGCGCCAGCTGCAGCGGGGTCGCTTTCCACAGGCCCTGGCCGATGGCCGAGTTGACCAGGTCGCCGGGGTACCAGCGTTCCTTGGCGTATTTCCGCTTGCTTTCCGGCGAGGGCACGATGCCTTCGATCTCACCCATCAGGTCGATGCCGGTCTTCTGGCCGAAGCCATACTTGGCCATGTATTCGTCGTAGCGCTGCACGCCCATGTCCAGCGCCAGCCGGTAGTAATAGGTGTTGACCGATTCGTAGATCGACTTGCGCGCATCGGTCCAGCCATGCCCGCCGCGATGCGCGTCGCCCCAGCCGCGCCCGCTCATGCCGGGCAGGCGGAACATGCCGGTTGAAAGAACCCGGTCCTCGGGCTTGCGCAGGCCGCTGTCCAGGCCGGCCAGCGCGGTCAGCGGCTTGACCGTCGAACCCGGCGCCACCCCGCCCAGCACCAGCCGGTTGAACTGTGGGCGCGACGGGTTGGCGTTGAGCGCATTGAAGTCGGCATGCGAGATGCCGTTGACGAACAGGTTGGGATCGAAGCTGGGCAGGCTGACCATGGCCAGCACTTCACCGGTACGCGGATCCAGCGCCACCGCCGAGCCTTCCAGGTCGCCGAACGCTTCGACCATCGCCCGCTGCAGGTCGGCGTCCACGCTCAGGCGCAGGTCGGTACCGGCCTGCGCCGGGACCCGGCCGACGGTGCGCAGCGCGCGGCCCTCGACATTGGTCTCGACCTGCTCGTAACCGACCTTGCCGCGCAGCGCTTCCTCGTAATAACGCTCCAGCCCGGTCTTGCCGATGTGGGTCAGCGCCGCATTGCCTTCGCCCAGCGTTTCCAGGTCCTTGTCGTCGATGCGCGAGACGTAGCCGATGATGTGCCCGAACAGGTCGCCGTAGGGATAACGCCGGGTCAGGTACGGCTCCAGCTCCACCC
>JBOHXX010000409.1:0-2179 GCA_050737675.1 Pseudoxanthomonas sp. | reverse complement strand
GGCCTCGATGACACCCGCGGCATCATCGAGGCCCTGCGGGCGCGTTTCCCGGCGATGGAGGGCCCCCGCCACGACGACATCTGTTACGCCACCCAGAACCGTCAGGATGCGGTGCGCGAGCTGGCTGCGCAGTGCGATCTGATGCTGGTGGTGGGTTCGCCCAACAGTTCCAACTCCAACCGCCTGCGCGAGCTGGCCGAACGCGAAGGCGTGGAGGCTTATCTGATCGACGGCGCCGATGAGATCGATCCGGCCTGGATCACCGGCAAGTCCCGCATCGGCGTGACCGCAGGCGCCTCGGCCCCGGACGTGCTGGTCCAGGGCGTGATCGCCCGCCTGGGCGAGCTGGGCGCCAGCGGCGTGACCGAGCTGGAAGGAGAGCCGGAAAGCATGGTTTTCGCCCTGCCCAAGGAGTTGCGCCTGCAGTTGGTGAATTGACCTAAACCCTTGCCCCGCCTAGAATTCGCGTCCCATGCCGGAATAGCTCAGTTGGTAGAGCGCGTCATTCGTAATGATGAGGTCGTAGGTTCGATTCCTATTTCCGGCACCAGATAAACCAGAAGGCCGCCCCGAAAGGGCGGCCTTTTTCTTTGGGGAAGGGGAGCGAGATTCGGACGATTCAGGACTCGATCGATTTTCATTTTTTTACGTTCATGTCTTGGCAGGTGCTTCCACATCCGAGAAGACCTGCACCTGGGCCGGGAGGCGCGCGCCCTGGATCTGGATAGCCGAAACAGACGCATTCAACTCCGCGATTTCGCCGGGTGTGAATCCGACTTCAGCTGCGCCGATGTTCTCGCGCATGTGCGCCATTTGCGTCGTGCCGGGAATTGGCACCACCCAAGGCTTCTGCGCCATCAGCCATGCCAACGCGATCTGGGCGGGAGCGGCTTGCTTGTGCTTGGCCCACTTCTCCACGAGGGCGACCAGCGCCAGGTTGTGTGGAATGTTTTCCGGCGAGAATCGCGACTCGACCTTGCGGATGTCGCCATCAGCGAATCGCGTACTCGCATCGATTGCTCCGCTGAGGAAACCCACTCCCAGCGGACTCCACGGAACGAAGCCGATGCCTAGCTGTTGGCATAGCGGAATGACCTGCCGCTCCGGCCCACGCCAGAGCATGGAGTATTCGCTCTGGACGGCAGTGACCGGCAGCGCAGCATGCGCGCGGCGCAAAGTGTCGAGACCCATCTCCGACAAACCCCAGTGCAGGACCTTGCCTTGCGTCATCAGGTCCTTGACTGCGCCGGCAACCTCCTCGATGGGGACCTGCGGATCGACCCGATGCTGGTAGAGCAGGTCTATGCGATCGGTCCGAAGGCGCTGGAGCATGCCGTCGACCACCTGCTTGATGTGATCGGGGCGGCTGTTGAGCCCCGGACGCCGGACGCCGGTTTCCTGATCGATGTTCCAGCCGAACTTGGTTGCGATCACTATCTTGTCGCGGAACGGCGCCACGCCTTCGCCGAGGATGCGTTCCACTTCATGCGGGCCATATGCTTCGGCCGCGTCGTAGAAAGTGACGCCATGATCGAAAGCCGATCGGATGATGTTGTGCATCTCGGGCCGGCTGGGGATGGTCGTCTGATAGGTGCGACTCATGTTCTGGACACCGAGCCCGACGCTCGAGACCTCCAGTGCGCCAAGCCTGCGGCGCCCCAGAGCCAGGGGCTGCTGCGGGTTGGCTGGGCCAGTCGCTCCGAACGACGGCTGCCCCACCTGGGCCTGCGCTCCGGCGGTCATGCCGCCCAGCAACGAAGCAGCGGCCATGCCTGCACCTGTAGCAAGGAGCTTGCGCCGGTCGGGCTTTGCCGGGCCGTGCTGTGCCGGTTGATCGTCAAGTGCTTCACTCATCGATGTTTCTCTCGCTTGAGCCAAAGGCCTTCGCACCACTTGGCGGAATGGCAAGCCTAGCCAAGCACTGCATGCCCATTGGATACGTCGCGGCGAATGGGCCTATGCGGCGCATTCATGAATCGGATTCGATGCGACGACCGCTGACGCTCAGGCCTTGTTGAACCGGAGCGCATCGACGACCAGGGAAAACGCCTGTGACGGCTGGCGACGACTCGGGTAATACAGGTGGTAACCCGGGAAAGGCTTGCACCAGTCCTCCAGCACGCGTAGCAAGCGCCCTTCGGCAACCGCAGGCGCGACCAGATCCTCCATCAGGCAGGCC
>JBOHXX010000408.1:0-2184 GCA_050737675.1 Pseudoxanthomonas sp. | reverse complement strand
GGTTGGCCACTTCCACCCCGCGCCGGTCGGCCAGGGCCTGGCTGGAGCGCGCGCGCTGCCCGGCCTGGCTGGCCAGGTAGCCGACGGCCAGGTAGCTGACCGCGAACATGATCACTTCGGCCAGCGGTCGGTCGGTCGGTGTCTTGCCGAGCATGTTGGCCGCGTATTCCACCGTCATTGCCAGCGAGGCGAAGACCGCGACGCCGACCCCCAGCCGGGTAGGCAGCAACAGGCCGGCGGCGGCGACGTTGAACAGCAGGAGCATGGCGATGCCGGCGGTGGCGTCGGGCAGGCAATGGGTCGCCAGCGAGGCAATCAGGATATCGACGCAGGCGCCGACCAGCACCAGCGGCACCAGCCAGCGCTCCTGGCGCGCCAGCACCAGCATGACCACGGCGAACACCAGGTAGAACATGGTGATAGCGCTGCCCAGCATCGGTTCGCGGATATCGCCCAGCATCCCGGACAGCGGACTGAACAGCAGCCCGGCCAGGATCCCGGCCTCCAGCGTCCGGTACAGGGCGAAGAAGTAAAGCTCCCGGGCGGGCGCTGATTCCAGGTTCGCGATGATCGAGGGACGCTGCGTCAAACGGCGATATCCGGGCGGCGAGGCCCACAGTATAGGGAGAGTGGGGGCCGGGAGCCGACTGCCGGGAAGATCGTCATCCCGTAGGAGCGGGTCTTGGGCGCGATGCCTTTCGGCCCGCATCCCCGATCCCGACGAAGGGCATCGCGGGCAGGGCCCGCTCCTACGGGGGAGGACCCCCGGTTTTGCACCGCAGCACGCGCTGGGAGACAATGGGCGGCCCATCCGTGCCCTCCGGCCCCGCGCCGGACCGCCGCGCGATGCGTTCTGTTCCTCCAATCACGGTGATACATGAACTTCCACGAATACCAGGCGAAGCAGTTGTTTGCCGAATACGGCATTGCAGTGCCGGCCGGGCGCATCGCGCGCACGCCGGATGAAGCGGTCGAGGCCGCGAAAGCCATTCCCGGCGACCTGTGGGTGGTCAAGGCCCAGATCCATGCGGGCGGCCGCGGCAAGGCCGGCGGGGTCAAGCTGGCGAAGAGCCTGGATGAAGTGAAGCAGTACGCCACGGCGATGCTGGGCACGAAGATGGCGACCTACCAGTCGGCCGGCGTGGCCCTGCCGATCGACACCGTGCTGATCTCGGAAGGCACCGACATCGCCAAGGAACTGTATCTCTCGGTCCTCGTGGACCGTTCCACCCAGGCCATCACCTTCATCACCTCCAGCGAAGGCGGCGTGGACATCGAGATCGTGGCCAAGGAAACGCCCGAGCTGATCCACCAGCTGGACGTCAACTTCGTGCAGGGCCTGCAGCCCTACCAGTGCCGCGAAATCGGCTTCAAGCTCGGCTTGAACGCCAAGCAGGTCAACCAGCTGAGCAAGATCATGCTGGGCCTGTACAAGCTGTTCAACGAGAAGGACCTGGCCCTGGTCGAACTGAACCCGCTGGCGATCCTCACCAACGGCGACCTGGCCGTGCTCGACGGCAAGGTCAATTCAGACGACAACGCCAGCTTCCGCCATGCCGACCTGGTCGCGATGCGCGACACCGCGCAGGAAGACCCGACCGAAGTGCTGGCCAGCGAGCACGACCTCAACTACGTGACCATGGACGGCAACATCGGCTGCATGGTCAACGGCGCCGGCCTGGCCATGGCCACGATGGATGTGATTTCGCTCAATGGCGGTTCGCCGGCCAACTTCCTGGACGTGGGCGGCGGCGCGACCAAGGAGCGCGTGACCACCGCGTTCAAGCTGATCCTGTCCAGCGACAAGGTCGAGGCGATCTTCGTCAACATCTTCGGCGGCATCGTCCGCTGCGACATGATCGCCGAAGGCATCATCGCCGCGGTCAAGGACGTGGGCGTCAAGGTGCCGGTGATCGTGCGCCTGGAAGGCACCAATGTCGAAGCCGGCAAGGCACTGCTGCGCGAGTCCGGCCTGGCCATCGTCACCGCCGACGACATCAACGATGGCGCCAAGAAGGCGGTCGCCGCGGTCGCTGCCTGAAACCATTCCCTGTAGGAGCGCCCCATGGGCGCGAGCTCTTCTTCACGTATCGGCAATCTGCAACAAGAGCTCGCGCCCATGGGGCGCTCCTACAAACCCAAGGATTTCCATATGAGCGTTTTGGTCAACAAGAACACCAAGGT
>JBOHXX010000407.1:0-2206 GCA_050737675.1 Pseudoxanthomonas sp. | reverse complement strand
GCCCAGTCCTATGCAAGCATCGGGCCAATCGTGGATCTGGTCCGGCGACCGCAGGTCTTGCCGCAAGGGCCGGGCGTCGGGCATCGGCAGCGGCTACGGGAACGAGGAGTGACGTGCTACGTCAATAAGCAACCTGTACTTGTGCGGGTTGCTGGCTCGACGCGGGCCCGATGCACTCGCTTCCTTTGTGTGCGGCAGCGTGGAGGTCCGGGCTGGTTGCAAGCACCCTGGCCCGGGAGCAAATCAAGATCAAGGGCACCCCTCCCAGCCTCCCCTGCTGCGCAAGGGAGTTGCCTTCAAGCAGGCTCGTCGGGAATCAGCGCGCTTTCCAGCCGCGAGATGCAATCCTTCAGCCACAGCTTGCGTTTCTTCAGGCGCTTGATCGACAGCTCGTCGGCCTGGATATCGGCGATCAAACGGTCGATTTCGGCGTCGAGGTTGCGGTGCTCGAGCCTGAGCTCGGACACGCGCTGGTTGATCTCGGAAAGGCTCAAGGATTCCACGCCGCCAGCGTACACCGCTGCGGTCGCAGCCGTCATCGCGGGCGCGGCCGCTACAATGGTGCGCTCGATGAGTGCCGTCCCGTCCCCTCCTGCCGCCCTGCGCGAACCCTTTTCCCGCCATGCCTCGGGCGTGGACGCGACGCGTGCCCTGCACCTGCGCCACCGGGTCGGCCAGGCCATCGCCGACTACGCGATGATCGCAGCAGGCGACAAGGTCATGGTCTGCCTGTCCGGCGGCAAGGACAGCTACACGTTGCTGGACGTGTTGCTGCAACTCCAGAGGAAGGCGCCGGTGGATTTCGAACTGGTCGCCGTGCACCTGGACCAGAAGCAGCCCGGTTACGACGCCCGCGTCCTGCCCGACTACCTGCGCCGGCTCGGCGTCCCGTTCCAGATCATCGAACAGGACACCTATTCGGTGGTCAGCCGGGTGATCCCCGAAGGCCGCACGATGTGCTCACTGTGTTCACGGCTGCGCCGCGGCGCCCTGTACGCGCATGCCGAGGCCAACGGGTTCAGCAAGATCGCGCTGGGCCACCACCGCGACGACATGGTGGCCACGTTCTTCCTCAACCTGTTCTTCCACGCCAAGCTCAGCGGCATGCCGCCCAAGCTGCTCAGCGACGACGGCAAACATGTGGTGATCCGCCCGCTCGCTTATGTCAGCGAAACCGATATCGCCGAACATGCGCGGGCCATGGCCTTCCCGATCATTCCCTGCGACCTGTGCGGCTCGCAGGACAACCTGCAGCGCAAGCAGGTGCAGAAGATGATGGCCGCATGGGAAGCCGAAACCCCCGGCCGCATCGACCAGATCGCGCGTGCGCTGGCACGGGTGGAGCCGTCGCAATTGGCGGATCCAAAGCTGTTCGATTTCCTTGGTCTTGGCACGAAGAGTGAAGCCGTCATCCCGGCGCAAACCCAAGCCCAGACTCCACGCTGCGGCTAGCTGGATCCCGGCCTATGCCGGGACGACGACCCGAAGGTTCATTCCCCACGCTTTTCCTCACTCCCCACTCCCCACTCCTCCCGGATCCTAGATGTTCTTTCGCAACCTGACCCTGTTCCGCTTCCCTACCACCCTCGATTTCTCCCAGCTCGACAGCCTGCTCCCGGAAATGATCCTCAAGCCGGTCGGCGCGCTGGACATGTCCTCGCGCGGCTTCGTGCCGCCGTTCGGGCGCGGCGACGATGTACTGGCGCACCGCAGCGGCGATGCCCTGTGGCTGACCGTGGGCGGTGAGGACAAGATCCTGCCCGGCTCGGTGGTCAACGACCTGCTGGCCAAGAAGCTGGCCGAGATCGAGGAGAAGGAAGGCCGCAAGCCCGGCGGTCGTACCCGCAAGCGCCTGAAGGAAGACCTGGTCCATGAACTGCTGCCGCGCGCGTTCGTGAAGTCGTCGCGTACCGACGTCCTGCTCGACCTGGAGCATGGCTTCGTCGCAGTCGACACTTCCTCGCGCAAGAACGCCGAGACCGTGGTCTCGGAGATCCGCCACGCGATGGGCTCGTTCCCGGCGCTGCCGCTGAACGCGGAAGTCGCGCCGCGCTCGATCCTCACCGGCTGGATCGCCGGCGAGCCGCTGCCCGAAGGCCTGGCCCTGGGCGAGGAGTGTGAAATGAAGGATGCGATGGATGGCGGCGCGGTGGTCAAGTGCCAGAACCAGGACCTGCAGGGCGACGAGATCGCCAAGCACCTGGAA
>JBOHXX010000406.1:0-2213 GCA_050737675.1 Pseudoxanthomonas sp. | reverse complement strand
CCCTGACCCTCACCGTGGTCGCCGCCTCCTGTGCCCTCGTCCTCGCCGCCTGCAACCCGTCTGGAAAGGGTGCCGGTAACAAGGCCGATGCCGCCGCCACGCCGGATGCCGCCGGGAAGATCCCGGGGCTGGCGACCGAGAAGGAGCAGGTCAGCTACACGATCGGCATGCAAATGGGCAAATCGCTCAAGCCGATCAAGGACGAGGTCGACCTGAAGACCCTCAACCGCGCGATGGAAGATGTCATCAACGACAAGAAACTGCTGATGACCGACGAGCAGGTGGCGAAAGTGATGCAGACCTTCTCGACGAAGATGCAGGCCAAGCAACAGGAAGAGATGGCCGTGCAGGGCAAGAAGAATCTTGAACTGGAGAAGACCTTCCTTGCCGCGAATGGCAAGAAGCCGGGCGTGGTCACCACCGCCTCCGGCCTGCAGTACCAGGTCATCACCCCCGGCGCGGGGCCGAAGCCGAAGATGGAAGACCGCGTGAGCGTGAACTACGCCGGCACCTTGCTGGACGGCACCGAGTTCGACAGCTCGTACAAGCGCAACGAACCCGCGCAGTTCGTCCTCAAGCAGGTGGTGCCGGGCTGGAGCGAGGCCCTGCAGTTGATGCCCGTGGGCAGCAAGTACAAGCTGTGGATCCCGTCCAGGCTGGGCTATGGCGAAACCGGCACCCCGGGCGGCCCGATCCCGCCGAACAGCACCCTGGTGTTCGAACTCGAGCTGCTCAAGATCGTCAAGCCGTAAGCCGACGCAGCCCCGGGTAAGCGAACCGTACCCGGGGCCTGTTGCGTGATGGAGCCTCGTCAGGCCGGACTACTCACCCGCGTATCCGTCGCTACCCAGTTGATCTCCCAGGTCTTGCCGCCGTCGTCGGAAAACGCCTGCTCGAAGCGGATCGTGTCGGCGTCGAGCGGCGTGATCACGAAACGGACGAATACCGCGCGGCCTTCGAAGTCTTCCTGGTCGTAGAACTCGCCTCGACCATCGATGAACCCGCCGATCGTCGGCTGACTCATAACTCCACCGCGGCTGCTGGCGAAGTTGAGGCTCCATTGCCGCGACTGCGGGTTGTAGAGACGCAGGTTCAAGCCCTCGAAATGTCCGGCCGGCCCGTCGGCAGACAACTCGACCAGGTTGGCGCGGCCGTCCCAGACCTTGCGCACCGTGGTGACGCCCTCGTACTCCGCCCATTCCTCCGATCCCGACAGCGGATGCACGAGCCGCTTCAGATGCGTCTTCCACGTGCCGATGTGGGAATCGAAATCGTGCTGGCCATCGTGCATCGGCTTCGCCTCGGTTCTGGCGCCTTGTAACGCCTGCGCGGAGGCGTGCACGGCCGGGAAACAGAGCAGCCCCATGACCGCAATCCACGGCATGAACGCACGGCAATGGCCCGGCATGGCATCCTCCTTTTCCATTGGTTGACCGAACGCTAGAGGCACCCATGTCCAACGACAAGATCGCACCTGCAGGTGCGTACCCGCTGGCGAAGCCGCATCCACTCGCCGATTGCCCGCTGCACGCGGCCTTCAACGCGGTCGGCGGAAAATGGAAGCTCACGATCCTGTACTGGCTGGCGCGAGAGACCCACCATTTCTCCGCACTGCTGCGCCGCGTCGCCCCGATCTCGCACAAGGTGCTGACCGAACAGTTGCGGGAACTGGAAGCCGACGGACTGGTCGAGCGCCTGCGGACCGGACCGGTGCCCGCGCCGGTGCAATACCGCCTGAGCGATTACGGCCGCACGGTCCTGCCGCTGGTGGAGAGCGCCCGGACCTGGGGCCTGGCGCATCTGCAACGCATGCGCGGCGCGGACGTGGCGTCATCGATGAGCGCGCTGGGTTGTGCGGAGACGCTCGCGACCGGCATGCGCAAGGTGGGTTAGACCTCGATGTCGGGCAACATGCGGCGGCCTCGAGATCGCCCTATGGCGCTTGCGATGGCGGATCGGGATGGCTTTGTCGGATGAGTCCGGCTCCGTCTCGCGTGGTTACGACAGGGCCATGGACGCGGGCAGGCGACGATCTTCAGTGGTGTAGAGCTTAAGATGGCCCGGGGCATTTGCCTCGCAGTCGCAGACAGAGACAGATGACCGACCCCTACAACTCCTCACCACGAATTCCCGTGCACACCCTGTTGCTTGGCGACAACATGGTCACCACCGCAATGGAACTACCGGCCTGCCGGGTGGTGCGCAACCTGGGC
>JBOHXX010000405.1:0-2264 GCA_050737675.1 Pseudoxanthomonas sp. | reverse complement strand
ATTCCCGCCTGCGCGGGAATGACCAGCAATAAAAATGACGGGCAACAAAAACGTTCATCCGCCAATGGCCGAATACGCATCGCCTTCCTGGCGAACCCTCAATGGCCCGCCATAGGCTTGCGAAAGCAATTCCGAGGTCAGCACGTCCGCGCGCGCGCCGTCGGCCAGCACGCGGCCTTCGCGCAGCAGGATGACGCGGTCGATCTCCGGCACGATCTCCTCGAGGTGGTGGGTCACCAGTACCAGGGTGATTCCCTGTTGCGCCAGCTTGCGCAGCAGTTGCAGGAAATCGCGTTGCGCGACCAGGTCGAGTCCCGCGGTGGGTTCGTCCAGCAGCAAGGCTTGCGGACCATGCACCAGCGCGCGGGCGATCAGCACGCGGCGCATCTCACCGGTGGACAGTTCGGCCACCGGTCGCGCCGCCAACGCGGTCGCGTGCACCTGGGCCAATGCCTCATGGGCGCGATCGCGCATGCCGGGAGTTATCCCGCAGTCCGGCGGCAGCATGAAGCTGGCGAAGAAGCCGGTAAGCACCGCATCCTCCACGCCGAGCCCGGGCATCTCCTGCAAATCGCGGCCCAGGTCGCCAGTGACCACGCCGAGTTGCGTGCGCAGCTCGTTCACGTTCCAGCGATCCCGGCCCATCACCTTCACCGGCGATTCGCCTTCGCGCGCCAGCGGGTACAGCTCGCGGTTGATCAGCTTGATGAAACTGGACTTGCCGCAACCATTGGGCCCGAGGATCGCGGTGTGCTGGCCGGCGACGATGCGCAGCGACAGCGCATGCAGTACCGCTGCCTCGCCACGGATCACGGTGGCGCGATCGAGTTCGATCAGGGCTTCGGCAAGCACGGGCGGCGGAATCGCGGCGGAGGTGAAGGTCATGCGGATGGGCGGGGGCCCGTATGAATGCGCAGGCCGATGAACCATACGCGGGCGACGGGTGAAAACCGCCGGAACAGACCCCATTATGGCCATATCGGCGCCGGGTCACCGGTGCCCACTTCGCTTGTTGGAGCCTGCAATGCCCGACTTCCTGTTCGACTTCCTTTCCGGGGGCCTGCTCGGGCTGGGTTGGCTGGGCATGCTCGTGGCGCTGCTGGTCCTCACCCAGTTGACCATCTTTTCGGTGACCCTGTACCTGCACCGCAGCCAGTCCCATCGCGGCGTCGATTTCCATCCTGTCGTCAGCCACTTCTTCCGGTTCTGGACCTGGCTGACCACGTCGATGATCACCAAGGAATGGGTTGCGATCCATCGCAAGCACCACGCCAAGGTGGAGACCGACGAGGATCCGCACAGCCCGCAGTTCAAGGGCATCGGCAACGTGTTCTGGCGCGGCGTGGAGCTGTACCGCGAGGCGCGTGCGCAACGCGAGGACATCGAGCAGTACGGCAAGGGCACGCCCGACGACTGGATCGAACGCCATGTGTACACCGCGCATCCGTTGGCCGGCCCGACCCTGTTGCTGTTCGTCCACTTCGCCTTGTTCGGCATCCCCGGTATCGCCCTGTGGGCGATCCAGATGGCGTGGATCCCGTTCTGGGCCGCGGGCGTGGTCAACGGCCTGGGCCACTGGTGGGGCTATCGCAACTTCGAGTCGGCCGACACTTCCACCAACCTCGTGCCGTGGGGCGTGTGGATCGGCGGCGAGGAACTGCACAACAACCATCATGCTTTCCCCAGCTCGGCGCGCTTCTCGATGCGGCGCTGGGAAGTGGATATCGGCTGGGCGATGATCAAGCTGATGGAATCCGTGGGCCTGGCCAGGGTGTTGCGCGTGGCTCCGAGCCTGGACGTCCGTCCGAACATTTCCGTGCCCGATACCGATACGTTGAAGGCGTTGCTCGCGCACCGTTTCCTGGCACTGACCGATTACCAGCGCCACGTGCTCAAGCCGGCGTTGAAGGAAGAAGCACGGCTGGCCGGGGAAAAACTGCGCAGGCTGCTGCCGCGGCGCCTGCGCAAGGGCCTGGCCGACGATGGTCGCTGGCTGCAACCCGATGCGCGCGAACAATTGCAACGCTGGGTTTCGCAGCGTCCGCGCATCCAGGCCCTGGTCGAGCACCGCGCGCGCCTCAGCGCCTTGTTGGAGGCGCGCACGCACGATGCCTCCGAGCGCCTGAAGCAGTTGCAGGCCTGGTGCCAGGAAGCCGAAGCCAGTGGCATCCGCGCGCTGCAGGAATATGCGGCGCGGCTGAAGGGCTACGCGCTGGTGGCGCATTGATGGGCGACAGCCTTGTGGATCCGGGCAGGCCCGGATC
>JBOHXX010000404.1:0-2267 GCA_050737675.1 Pseudoxanthomonas sp. | reverse complement strand
CAGGATGAATAGAGCGATTCCCGCCTTCGCGGGAATGACGAGCGAGAAGGCCTCACCCCGGAATGAACGGGAACACGATCTTCAGCAAGCCCTTCAATCCGCCCTCGGCGGTGCTAGCGATCGCCTTCGCGCCCAGGCTGTTCAGCGCGTTGCGCACTTCCTGCCAGCGCAGCTTGGTCAGGTCTTTCTTCAACAGGTCGGCGACTTCCTCGGCGGCCGGGGAGAGCCTGTTCAACTCGTCGGCGATCGCCTTCGGATCGGGCTGCAGGTAGCCCCATTTCTCGGCGATCTTGAGCAGGGTGTCGAAGCGCACCGCGACTACTTCGCGATTGCGCTCGTACACCGGCAGCGCGCCGACTTCGAGGATGGCCTGCTCGAACTGCTGCTGGTCATCGGGATGCTCGACCCGGATCGCAAGGAAACCTTCCTTCTTGCTGCGTTCGCTGACGTGCTTGGCCCCGGAACGCAGGTTGGCCTCGGTCAGCACGGTGGCGACGATGCGCTGCAGGGCCGCATCGCTTTCCTCAGGTACCAGTGCGCGCCAGCGCGCATAGCCATCACGCCGCAGCGCCTTGACCTTGGCCGGTGTCACCCGCAACCGCGATGCCACGGCGAAATTGGATTCGGCGCGGGCGATGGCGCCATCGCGTTCCAGCAACACGAAGATCAGCAGTTCCAGGTCGCGTTTGGTCAGCGACTGGAAACCCTGCAGCAGGGTCAGTCGCAGGAATTCTTCGGCGAACCCGGCCGGGTCCTTGAGTTCGATGGCTTGCATGGTCGCTTTCCTCGTCAGGGGAGTAGCTTGCCACGCCGGGGTTGCAGCGGATGAGACCACGCCGATCTCCCGCGCCCGCTCAGCGCGCCAAGGCGTAGGCGGCCAGGGCAAAAGCGAGAATTGCGACGGTCGTCGCGATCAACATCAGCTGGTTGGCGCGGCGCAACCTGCGCTCGGCCTGGTCAGCGCCCACCTGCAGAACCTCGATGGTCTTCTGCATGTCGGTGGCGAGCTTCCTGATCGAATCCGCATTCTGCGTGGCCGCATCCTGCAGCTCGATGATCTGCTCGCCGATCACGTCCATGCGTTGCTGGTGGCCGTTGTCGACCTGCGGCGTGCGCGTGAACAGCGGTCGCGCCATGCGGATGATTTCCGGCAGCGAGGAGGCGGCGATGGTGATCCAGGTTGCGGCCATGGACTCGGTCCTTATCGGCGAAGGGTGGCGAACACGGTGATCTCTTCGCGGTCGTGGTACAGCTGCTTGGCCCGGACCGATACCGGCTTTTCCGATTGTTCCGCGAACAATTCAAGGCAAAGCTGCGTCTCGTCCCAGCGCTTCTTCATCGGCAGTTTGAGGTTGAACACCGCGTGCCTGCACCAGCCTTCGCGGAACCAGGTGGCCATGCGCCCGGCGACGCGGCGCGGTTGTTCGACCATGTCGCAGACCATCCAGTCCAGCGGCTGCGAAGGCTTCCACTGGAAGCCGTCCGCGCGCAGGTGTTCGACCAGCCCGCTGTCCATCACGTTCTGGCGCAGCGGCCCGTTGTCCACGCTGATCACGCGCAGATGATGGCGGGTGAGGATCCAGGTCCATCCGCCCGGCGCCGCGCCGAGGTCGGCGCCGGTCATGCCAGCTTTAAGCAGGGCTTCGCGCTCATCGCCATCGAGCAGGGTCAGCAAGGCTTCCTCCAGCTTCAGCGCCGAACGCGAGGGCGCATCGGACAGCAATTTCAGGCGCGGGATGCCCAGCGGCCACGGCGAACTGTCGCGTGGATCGGCGAGGCACAGGAACGCATGGTTGCCGTCCACGAACACCACATGCAATCTTGGCAGCTTCGGATTTTCCTTGTCCGTCATCAGCCCGGCCTTGCGCAGCGCAGGGCGCAAGGCGTTGCCGAAACTGCGCGCAAGCCCGGCCAGCGGTTTTGCCGAATCGGAATCGGGGTGTTCCACCCACAAGTCGCCGAAGCGTGCCTGCCCGGCCAGCGCGGCGAGCATCGGAGTGATGCGGTCCTTGGGATCCAGGTCGCGCAGCTCCGCGACCAGTTGCAGCTTCTGCCGCGCATAGATCAATTCGCGCCACGGCAACGCCCGCGAAAGCGCGACGCCATCATCGCAGACGAAAACCACATGGGCACTGTTGCGTTCGGTGCGCGCGTAACCGGGGTGGCCGGCCAGCGCGGCGCGTTCGCTCAGCTCGGCGGCTAGTTCGGGTTCGAATCCTTGGCGGCAATAGCAAAGCAAGCCGGTCATGGTTTGAACCCTGTGGGAG
>JBOHXX010000403.1:0-2280 GCA_050737675.1 Pseudoxanthomonas sp. | reverse complement strand
GCTGCCAAGTGCGCAAGTGTGGGTCGTGCCCTTTGCCTTCCTCTACCTGGTCTTTTCACTGGTCCAGTACTTCCGGGGCTCCCCACGCTGGAAGACCATGCTGCGCGCATTGCTGGGTTTCTGCCTGTTCATGGTGGCCAGCTCCCTGATCTCTGCCGCTGCAGGGTTTGCATTGGCGTCCATGCCGATGCACGGCTGAAGGCGAATGGACCGAGCCGCGCCTAGCCTGGGCTCAGCCGATGGCAAGAACACCGGCTAACCAGCTTAGCTGTCGTGGAGCGATTCCCGCCTGCGCGGGGATGGCGCAATGACAAAGCCGTGCGCTATTGCGCACAGGCCGTTGCATCACTTCAACGCCTTGAACCTCAACCGCTTCGGCTGCGCGCCTTCCGCGCCCATGCGGCGCTTCTTGTCGTCTTCGTACTCGCGGTAGTTGCCCTGGAAATATTCCACGTGCGAGTCGCCTTCGAAGGCGAGGATGTGCGTGGCGATCCGGTCCAGGAACCAGCGGTCATGGGAAATGACCACCGCGCAGCCGGGGTATTCCAGCAAGGCGTCTTCCAGCGCGCGCAGGGTTTCCACGTCCAGGTCGTTGGACGGTTCGTCGAGCAGCAGCACGTTGCCGCCCTGCAATAGCGTCTTGGCCAGGTGCAGGCGGCCGCGTTCGCCGCCGGACAGGGTGCCGACCATCTTCTGCTGGTCCTGGCCCTTGAAGTTGAAGCGGCCGATGTAGGCGCGCGACTGGATCTCGATGCCGTTGATGTTGAGGATGTCGGCGCCACCGCTGACTTCCTGGAACACGTTGTGATTGCCGGTGAGCGCGTCGCGGCTCTGGTCCACGTAAGCGATCTTGGTGCTCGGGCCCTTGACGATTTCGCCCTTGTCCGGGGTTTCCTGGCCGGTGATCATCTTGAACAGCGTGGACTTGCCCGCGCCGTTGGGGCCGATGATGCCGACGATGGCGCCCGGCGGAATGATGAAGCTCAGGTCGTCGATCAGCAGGCGGTCGCCGAAGCTCTTGCTGACATTCTTGAACTCGATCACCGACTGGCCCAGGCGCTCGCCGGGCGGAATGAAGATCTCGTTGGTCTCGTTGCGCTTCTGGTATTCGACCGAGTTCAGTTCCTCGAAACGCGCCAGGCGCGCCTTGCCCTTGCTGCGGCCGCCCTTGGCGTTGCTGCGCACCCACTCCAGTTCCTTGGCCAGCGCCTTCTGGCGCGACTTCTCCTGGTTCTCTTCCTGCTTCAGGCGTTCGCTCTTCTGTTCCAGCCAGGCGGTGTAGTTGCCCTTCCAGGGAATGCCCTTGCCGCGGTCCAGTTCAAGGATCCATTCGGCCGCGTTCTCGAGGAAGTAACGATCGTGGGTGACGGCCACCACGGTGCCGGTATAGCGGGTCAGGAATTGCTCCAGCCATTCCACCGATTCGGCATCCAGGTGGTTGGTCGGCTCGTCCAGCAGCAGCATGTCCGGTTTCTGCAGCAGCAGCTGGCACAGGGCCACTCGGCGTTTCTCGCCGCCCGAGAGCTTGCCGATGACGGCGTCCCACGGCGGCAGGCGCAGTGCGTCGGCGGCGACGTCCAACTGGTGTTCCAGGGTGTGGGCGTCGTTGTTGGCGAGGATGGCTTCCAGGCGCTGCTGTTCGGCGGCCAGTTTGTCGAAGTCGGCGCCTTCCTCGGCATAGGCTTCATAGATCCTGTCCAGCGCGGCCTGGGCCTTGAGCACTTCACCCACGCCTTCCTCGACCGCCTCGCGCACGGTGTGCTCGGGATTGAGTTGTGGCTCCTGGGCCAGGTAGCCGACCTTGATGCCGGCCGCGGGGCGCGCTTCGCCACTGAAATCGGTGTCCACGCCGGCCATGATCTTCAGCACGGTCGACTTGCCGGCGCCGTTCAGGCCCAGCAGGCCGATCTTGGCGCCCGGGAAGAAGGACAGGGAGATGTCCTTGATGATCTGGCGCTTTGGCGGCACGGTCTTGCTGACGCCGTTCATGGTGTAGATGTATTGCGACATGGGGTCTCCGGGAATGGCGCTGCCGTGCCCGCGCAGGGGCTGCACGGTGGGTAAAGTCGGGAATGGGCGAATTATACCGGTTGCGGTCGGCTGGCTGGCGTCTTAACGATTTTCTACAGTGCCGGTTCCGGCAAGATGCCATTCAGCGCGGCGGGCCGATATTCGGCTCAAGTTTCCGAGAACAAAGAGGTATGCATCATGCGTCACGCCATCAAGTCCACCCTGTCGTTTGTATTCATCATGGCCTTGGCCGCCGCACCGGCCATGGCC
>JBOHXX010000402.1:0-2288 GCA_050737675.1 Pseudoxanthomonas sp. | reverse complement strand
AAACCCGACTGGCTGACGCGCTCTCAGGTATGCCTATTGATATCGATGCTCCACTCGCATCCCGATTGGCGCAGGCCTCCTATAACGGCCCAGGCAAGGCGCAAGCACCTCTGTTGCTCGAACACACCATGGAGGTGCGCGACCACGAAGGCAGGCTGTGGCGAGTGGATTTTAAGGACGAGCAAGAGACAACGGTCTATCTCTCAGCGCAGACGGGAGAAGTATTGGAGCATCGCAATCGCACTTGGCGTCTATTCGATATGGTCTGGATGCTCCACATCATGGATTACACGGGCCGAAAGAACTTCAACAACCCCTTGGTGATAACCGCTGGTATCGGCGGACTATGGCTGGCGCTGACCGGGATTTGGCTGCTGATCACCAGCTTTCGTATCGGCGAGTTCATCCCCAAGCGATGGAGAGGAACGCGCGAGTTGGCGGTCTTCTCATCAGATGGCTCGGTATTGCGCACGATGGAAGTTCCCGCGGGCGATACGGTGTTCATCGCCCTCGCTCGAAACGGACTGCAATTGCCTTCCAACTGTGGCGGGGGGCAAAGTTGTGGGTTGTGCGAAGTCCGCTTCCGCGGAAAGGCACCGGCAGCCAGCGGTGCTGATCGCGAGCATCTTTCAGAAAGCAAGTTGAAGATGGGATATCGGTTAGCCTGCAATTTGACGATAGATGATGATCTGCAGGTGGAGGTCATCGGTGGAGCGAGCCTATGGACCGAACACGAGGCCATCGTCGAGAGTGCTGAGGCGATTACGCCGTTCTTGCGCGAGATCGTGCTCAGGCCAGAGGTTGCGCCAGGCTCTGACTATCAGCCAGGTTCCTATCTTCAAATCCATGTGCCGGACTATTCGTTGTCGCGCCAAGGAATCGCACATCCGGAGCATCACAAGAAAGATTGGGCTGAGCTGGATCTTCCCGAGACGCTATCGAACAAAGAAGCGGTGCGCCGTTCCTACTCGCTTTCTCTGCCGGTTGAGAAAACAGGGGGGCGATTGACCCTGCTGGCTCGATTCAGCCCCGGCAGACAGAACCGCAAGCGTCATCCACCCGGCAAGGGATCCACCTACTTGTATAGCCTCAAGCCAGGAGACCGTGTGCGCTTCAGTGGTCCGTTTGGGGACTTTGCTATCAAGCCAGGCGGAAATGAAAAGGTCTTTATTGGCGGTGGTGCCGGTATGGCGCCGTTGCGGGCGATGATCCATGCGTGCCTGGAGAACGGAGCCAAAGAGCGCGTCCACTACTGGTATGGTGCCCGCAATGTCCGAGAAGCGCCGTATATCGAGGAAATGTCGGCGTTGGCCGAGAAGTACGCCAACTTCAGTTGGCACTTGGTTTTGTCGGAAGAGGCGGAATGCGGTGCCGGGCTGTTGAAGGGCCTTGTTCATGAGGTCGCACATGAAACCTTATTGCGTGATCACCCGAACCTACATGCCTGTGACTTCTACCTGTGTGGGCCACCCCCGATGCTTGTCGCGACGCGGCAACTGTTGCAGCGAATGGAAGTCGCGGAGGAAAGGATCGCCTATGACGACTTCAAAGTCTGATCCGGGCAGACTGAGTGGGGAGGGCGGCGTCTTTGTTGCTCAAACTCAGCAGCACCGGAGTCGACTTGGTGCACCCTTCAGCAGCCGACCGTAGTAGACTCTGGACCATGTGGCAGGCTCCTTCCGCGCATGCGATTCAACAACCGGCCAAGGTCATTGGCTGCCGCGATGTGGGCGTGCGCTTGAGAAGGGGTGGTCCATGAACGTTGCCACGTTCCGGCGACGCCGTAAACGCCTCCGCTTTGCCTGGCTAGCGTTACTGGCTCTGCTGCTGCAGCAAGTGACGATGGTGGTCTATGCCTGCCCACAGACCGAAGTGCCGCCGCCGCAGGTGATGATGTCCGACTGCGAAGGTATGGAGATGCCGGATCCGGCAGCGCCGCTGCTGTGCGACCAGCACTGTCAGCGGGATCACTTAACCACCCCGGATCTGCGCGTGGCGCAAGTGCCGCCACTTGCGTTGCCGCCACCGCACTTTGATTTAGCCGCGTCGCTGCTACCGCCGGTACCGGCGCAGTATTACGAGGACGTGCCGACGTGCCGTTCCGACCCGCCCGCCGCAGAACGATTCTGTAGCCTGCAAATCTAGATCCCAAACGCACTCGCAACCGCTGCCGTGTCAGGCAGCGCGCTCGTATCTGCGTGTTTGGAGGTCTTATGCCTGTTTTGTTCTCGCTGCGCCGTGGGCGCGGCTCTCACTGTTGGGCGACGCTGTTGCTCGCGGCTTGGTTT
>JBOHXX010000401.1:0-2296 GCA_050737675.1 Pseudoxanthomonas sp. | reverse complement strand
GCGTCGTACCACACGTTGTAGAGCTCGTAGAGCGTGCGGTTGCTGCAATCGATCATCAGCAAATGGCGGTCGTTGTCGCTGCGCTGGTCGACGTTGCCGGCCGCGCCACCTTCGATCCAGTGCGTCTGGGTGATGGCCTGCGCGGGGATGGGATAGAACGGGATTCCGTTGCCATCGCTTTCATCGTCGTAGTCGAAGACCACGATCTTCTTGGCCTGCGTCGCATCCACCACCGCATAGGGGAAGCCATAGATCGCAGTGCTGCCGGGCGATTCTTCGCCGCCGAAATCAGGATGCAGCTTGCGCGTGCCGCCGATGAAGGCAATGAAGTTCGCCGAACCTGGATCGACCGGTGCGTCGCGGATATCGGTATTCCACCAGTTGTCGAAGGGGAGGATGGGTAAGGGAAGGACCGGCGCGCCCTGCACCGGGACCGATGGCGGGCAGCTTTGGGCGATCGCCGCAGGCACGGCCGACAGGAACAGGCAGCAGGCCAGGAGCGGGCGTGTCAGCGGGTGGCGCATGCGATTTCCCCTCCTGGGCGGGTTGCCGCGATGGTCGTGCCGGAGGTGGGACGCGTCAATCGACGGCGCTGGTTCCCGATACGGCGGTCACAGTTGGAGGTAGCGTCGCTACTTGCAGGACCGGTCCTGCATGTTTGTTCTGGATTCCCCGGGTAGTGCAGCCGAGCAAGCTCGGCCCTACAGGGGCGGTGGGGGCGTTACAGATACTTGCGGATGGTTTCCTTGATCTTGGCGACCAGTTCAGGAGTAAGCCTGCCGAGCACGCCGCGGCGGGCAGGCGGGATATGCGCGGCGCAGTCCTCCTGGTTGAACACGTAATGGTCGAACAGCGCCTTCCACGCCATGCGCTCTTCGAACGGCAGTGATTTCAGCGACAGCAAGGCGTGCATCATCGCGCCAAGCCCGGAATCGGGGATCAGCCCGTCGGCGGTGACCGGTTTCCACCAGTAGTTGACCAGCGCGTTGAGCGGCTGCAGCGAGACGACGTGATGCCACCACACTGGCGGCATGTAGATCGCATCGCCGGGTTCGAGGTCGGACACCAGCGAATGCTCCAGCGCCTGGCGCAGGCGCGGGAAACGCGGATCGTCGACCTGGTCGAGCCGCGCGATGCTGATCGCTGCGCCGGTTGGGGCGAAATCCAGCGGGCCGATGTACAGGTTACGTACCTGTTCCGGTGCGAACACGGTGAAGCGCCGGCGGCCGCATACGACCACGGCCAGGTTGTGGAAGGCGTCGAAATGAGCAGGCGTGGTAACCCGGTTGCCTACCCACAGCCGCGGCTGGATGTGGGTGGCAAGCACGGGTAGCGGGTGATCGTGCAGGAAGCCGGGCATGCAGGCCTGGATCAATGCGCTCTGCAGGGCCACGCCCGGCGAATTTTCGTGCCGGCTGTAGCTGGCCAGCCTCTGCAATGCCTCGGTCACCGACACGCGGAAATGCCGGTAGTTGAAACCGTCCATGTCCGCGTTGTAGCCGATGACGCCTTTTTCCTCCGGCGCCAGCAGCAACGTATCGACATCGGTGCCGTTGTCGTAACCGGCCAGGCGTTTGGCGAAGGCGGTGTCCGATTCGCGCGCGGCCACGACTACTGGCCAACCGCCGCACAGGTCGCGGATCACCAGCGGCCGGTCGCGGCCGACCAGGTCGGCATGGCTGAAAGCGTGATCGCTGGCGTGGAATTCGTCGATGGCGGCGGGCATGCATAGGGTCCGGTACGGGAAGCGGGCAGGATGGAATGCTAGCCTGTGCCGATGCACGGCGCTGCTGCCTGGCCGACAATGCATTCCCCGTTCCGCGCCCCGCCGGCGGCGCAAGATGCACAAGGAATCCAGTATGCGTAGTCCGTTCCCGCTTTCCTGGCTGCTTGCCGCGCTCACCGCGACCGGGTTCACGGCCGCGGCCGATCGGGCATTGGCGCGGGAAACCGCACCGGCGGTTGCGGCATCGTCCATCCGCTATTCGGGCGGCGACGGCCTGACCCTGAAGAAATCCATCGTCATCGCCGGTGCGGCCAGCACCAGCGATGGCGAGGCGGCGGAACTGGCCTGGATCCGCGAACATCATCCCGGCGCGACCTTCCAGTCCCGTGGGCGGATCACCGGCCCGCCTCATTACGACGTGGTCACGGTGAAGCTGGCCAGTGGCGCGCTGCTGGACCTGCATTTCGACATTTCCGGGTTTTTCGACAAGTGATCGTCGGGCATGGCTTCCTCTAGCGGCACACCTGGAAAGCAGGTGCCCGGGAAAATCCGCCGCAAGCAGCCGGACAC
>JBOHXX010000400.1:0-2308 GCA_050737675.1 Pseudoxanthomonas sp. | reverse complement strand
CGAACAACCTGGACAGGCGCGTGTGGTTCTCGGCATACAGCGCCATCAGCCAACCGAAACGGTTGAGTTTGGGGATGCTGGCGGGACGGGCGAGTGCTTGCGTCATGACCCGATCCTACACGCTGGTTCGCGATTGCGGCAGCATTGACGGAACGCCGTGGACGGCCTAACTTGAGTGCTTCTCCGGACACTTCCTCCGCAGCCCTTTTCCGCACGCCTCTGGCCTGCGCGATCCGTACGACCTTCCCCTAGAACATTTCCCGCTGCAGGCCCAGCGTCGACATCACCTTGCTCGAGATTTCCTCGATGGAGGTGTGGGTGGTGCTGAGCGTGGGAATGCGCTCGGCCTGGAACATGCGCTCCGCCGCCGCTACCTCGCTGATGCAGGTTTCCAGCTTGGCGTAGCTGGAATTCGGGCGGCGCTCCTGGCGGATCTGCTGCAGGCGCTCCGGGTCGATGGTCAGGCCGAACAGCTTGCGCCGGTAGGCACGCAGGCGCGCCGGCAGGCGATCGCTTTCCAGATCCTGGTCGGTAAGCGGGTAGTTGGCCGCGCGGATGCCGTAATGCAGTGCCAGGTACACGCAGGTCGGGGTCTTGCCTGCCCGCGACACCGCCACCAGGATCAGGTCGGCATCGTCGTAATTGATGGCGATGCCGTCGTCGTGGGTCAGGGCGTAATTCATGGCGTTGATGCGGCGGTGGTAGGTCTCGAAATTGACCAGGCCGTGGGCCTGCCCGATCCGGGATTGCCGCAAGGCGCCCAGTTCCTGCTCCATGGGCTGGATGAACGGCGCGAACACGTCCAGCGTCAGCGCCCCGCTTTCGGCCAGCACTCCACTGATTTCGGGGTCGACATTGGAGTGGATGACGATCGGCCGCGATTCGTGGCGCAGGCCCGCCTCGCGGATACGCTGGGCGGCCAGGCGGGCCTTGTCGAGGTCGTCGACGAAGGAAATCCGGTCGGTGACGAAACTGAACCCGGTGAACTGGGTCAACAGGCTGTGGCCGATGGTTTCCACGGTAATACCGGTACCGTCGGAGACATAGAACACCGGTCGCACGTTCGACATCGCCACTACTCCCTTGTCAACACGAAAAACACCGTCAGATCAAGCTTGTCTGTGCTTGTCCCGCACTGCATCATAGCGATTCTTCCCATGGACGCGGCCCTCGCCGTAGGCCCTCGGCGAGGCGCACGGCCGCTTTGGAGCAATGCGCTTGAACCAGAATATCCTGTGGTTGCACGACCTGCGCCTGGCCGACCTGGCCCGGGTAGGCGGCAAGAATTCCTCGCTGGGCGAAATGATCGGCCAGTTGGCCAACCTGGGGGTTTCCGTTCCCGGCGGCTACGCGACCACGTCCGAAGCCTTCAAGGACTTCATCGCCCACAACGACCTGTCCAAGCGCATCTTCGATAAGTTGGCCACGCTGGACGTGGAAGATGTCGATGCGCTGACCATCGCCGGCAAGGAAATCCGTGGCTGGGTGATCGACGCGCCGTTGCAACCGCAGCTCGATACCGATATCCGCAGCGCCTACGCGCAGCTGGCCGCGGAGAATGGCGGCGGTGATATCGCCGTTGCGGTGCGCTCCTCGGCCACCGCAGAAGACCTGCCCGACGCCAGCTTCGCCGGCCAGCAGGAAACCTTCCTCAACGTCACCGGCGCCGACGATGTGGTGGTGAAGGTCAAGGAAGTCTTCGCCAGCCTCTACAACGACCGCGCCATCGCTTACCGCGTCCACCATGGCTTCAAGCACGAGGACGTGTTCCTGTCCGCCGGCGTGCAACTGATGGTGCGCTCCGATGTGGGTGCATCGGGCGTGCTATTCACCTTGGACACCGAATCCGGCTTCCGCGACGTGGTCTTCGTCACCTCCAGCCTGGGCTTGGGCGAAATGGTCGTACAGGGCGCGGTCAATCCGGACGAGTTCTACGTCTACAAACCCACCCTGTTGCAGGGCAAGCCGGCGATCCTGCGTCGTTCGCTGGGCAGCAAGTTGCTGCGTATGGTGTACTCGGACCAGCCGGGCGAACGTGTCCGCATCGAGGACACACCAGCCGAGCTTCGCAACAAGTTCTCCATTTCCGATGAAGACGTGCAGGCGCTTTCCGTGCAGGCGCTGACCATCGAAAAACATTACGGCCGCCCGATGGACATCGAGTGGGCGAAAGATGGCGTCAGCGGCAAGCTCTTCATCGTGCAGGCGCGCCCGGAAACGGTGAAGTCGCGCGCCAAGGCGACCCAGATCGAGCGCTACCACCTGCTGGAACGCGGCGAAGTCATCGCCGAAGGTCGCGCGATCGGCC
>JBOHXX010000399.1:0-2326 GCA_050737675.1 Pseudoxanthomonas sp. | reverse complement strand
CGCTTTCCCATTCAGAAACCGCACAGCGGGCTACTTTACTGTTTAGCTTAGTTACTGCGATTAGCGCTTCGAGAACTGGGTGGCGCGGCGTGCCTTGTGCAGGCCGACCTTCTTGCGCTCGACTTCGCGGGCGTCGCGGGTCATGAAACCGGCCTTGCGCAGCTCGCTCTTCAGCGTTTCATCGTACTCCACCAGCGCGCGGGCGATGCCCAGGCGGATGGCGCCGGCCTGGCCGGTGGTGCCGCCGCCAGCGGCGGTGACCTTGATGTCGAAGCTTTCGGTGTTCTTGGTCAGCTCCAGCGGCTGGCGCACGATCATGCGCGCGGTTTCACGGCCGAAGAACTCGTCCAGCGGACGGTCGTTGACGGTGATGTTGCCGGTGCCCTTGCGCAGGAACACGCGGGCGGTGGAGGACTTGCGACGGCCGGTGCCGTAATTCTGGGTAATTGCCATGATCAGATATCCAGGACTTGCGGCTGCTGGGCGGCGTGCGGGTGGTTGGGGCCTGCGTAGACCTTGAGCTTGCGGTACATCTCGCGGCCCAGGGTGTTCTTCGGCAACATGCCCTTGACGGCGATCTCGATGACGCGCTCGGGGTGGCGCTCCAGCGCCTGGCCCAGGGTTTCGCTCTTGAGGTTGCCGATGTAACCGGTGAACCGGTAATACATCTTGTCGGTGAGTTTCTTGCCGGTCACGTGGATCTTCTCGGCATTGATCACCACCAGGTAATCGCCGGTATCGACGTGCGGGGTATAGACGGGCTTGTGCTTGCCGCGGAGGCGGCGGGCCAGCTCGGTGGACAGGCGACCGAGGGTCTTGCCTGCGGCGTCGACGACGTACCAGTCGCGCTGGACGGTCTCGGACTTGGCGCTAAACGTATTCATGAAGGAGCTCGATGTTGTTTGGTCGGGCGGATTGCGCCGAAAACTGCCGGCGGAACTTTGCCACGCGTTGTAAGGGTGGAACGAAAGAGGCGGGATTGTACGCATCGGCGTGCTGCATTGCAAGCAAACCCAGGCCGTTCTGAATGGCTGGAGCCACACTGCCGGCAGACTCCAGCCCCGCCAGCCGGCACAATACGGCCATGACCTCCCGCGCCCTCACCCCATTCGACCGGTTGCTGGTCGATGCCCAGAACGCCCTCGGGACCTTGGCCGGCCGGCCCGTCGCCCGTCGCCCCAACCCGGCCGCCGACACCGCCGATGTCGAACTCGATGCCAGTGAACGCCGCCATGCCGCCGGCCTGATGCGCATCAACCATGTCGGCGAGGTCTGCGCCCAGGGCCTGTATTTCGGCCAGGCCGCAGTGGCCCGCGACCCGCAGACCCGCGAGCACCTGCTGGACGCGGCCCAGGAAGAAACCGACCACCTGGCCTGGTGTGCCGACCGCCTGCAGGAGCTGGACAGCCGGCCCAGCCTGTTCAACCCGCTCTGGTACGCCGGCAGCTATTCGCTCGGCGTGCTCGCCGGCCTGCGCGGGGATGGCTGGAACCTGGGCTTCGTGGTCGAAACCGAGCACCAGGTCGAAGCGCACCTGGAAGAACACCTGCTGACCCTGCCCGAGGCCGACCTGCGCAGCCGCGAGATCCTCAAGGTGATGAAGGCCGACGAAGCCCGCCATGCCGAACACGCCGAACATGCCGGCGCGCGCCTGTTGCCGCAGCCGATTCCCACGCTGATGGCCGCAGCCTCGAACCTGATGAAGGCCGTGGCTTACCGGCTCTAGCGACCTTGGTGGCTCGCGCAGGAGCGACGTGAGTCGCGACCGAAACGCTTGTTGTTTTTCATTCGCGACTCACGTCGCCCCTACGTCTGCGGTTCAAGCAGGCGAGAACAGCTTCAGCCCGACCACGCCCGCAACGATCAGTGCAATGCAACCCAGCCGCGCCGGCGAGGCGCTTTCCGAGAAAAGGATGACGCCCAACGTGGCCACGCCTACCGCACCGATGCCGGTCCAGACTGCGTAAGCCGTGCCCACGGGAATCGTGCGCAAGGCCTGGGTCAGCAGCCAGAGACTGATGCCCGCGGCGATCACCGTGCCCACGCTGGGCCACAGCCGGGTGAAGCCCTCGGTGTATTTCAGGCCGATGGCGAAGCCGATCTCGAAGATTCCGGCGAGCAGCAGATAGATCCAGGGCATGGTGTTCTCCTCGAACGAGTGCATGAAACGAAAACGGCCCGGGGCTTTCGCCACGGACCGCCGTCGGTCTTGGTAGCGCAGGCGATGGATCGCCGCGCGCGGGCCGTCCCGCTTTTGTTTGTCGTTGCGCAGGATACCCGGGATTTTCCGAACCCCGCGTAACCCACGACCTGGCCGGGTTTACTC
>JBOHXX010000398.1:0-2333 GCA_050737675.1 Pseudoxanthomonas sp. | reverse complement strand
CGAAGCAACGGCAACGATCTGAACTGGCTCCGAGCAATCAACGCCAATTTGCCGTTATTACCTTGCTGGCATAGGCTTGCGGCATGACTCCAAGACGTAATGTCGAGACCGTTGATCATTCGCCATCGCCAGATGGGGAAGTGCCGGATTACGTCCATCAACTGGAACGGGCCGCCAGCTACCTGCCCGCCGAGCAATTGCCGCTGCTGCGGCGCGCGTGGGAAGTGGGGGCCGCCGCGCACGTCGGCCAGATCCGCAAGTCCGGCGAGCCTTACATTACCCATCCGGTCGCGGTAGCCCAGGTCCTGGCCGAGCTGGGCCTGGACGTGGAAACCCTGATCGCGGCGATCCTCCACGACACCATCGAGGACACGCCGCTGACCCAGGCCGAGATCACCGCCGAATTCGGCGAATCGGTCGCCGAGCTGGTCGATGGCGTCACCAAGCTGGACAAGCTGCATTTCCGTGATCGCCAGGAAGCCGCGGCCGAGAGCTTCCGCAAGATGCTGCTGGCCATGTCGCGCGACCTGCGCGTGATCATGATCAAGCTTGCCGATCGCCTGCACAACATGCGTACGCTGGGCGCGCAGGGCGTCGAAGCCCGCAAGCGCATCGCCAAGGAAACCCTGGACATCTACGCGCCCATCGCCCAACGCCTGGGCATGGGCCTGGTCAAGTCGGAGCTGCAGGACCTGGGTTTCCGCGCGCTGTATCCCTGGCGCCACGCGATCATCGAAAAGCACATCCGCAGCCAGCCGGTGGTGCGGCGCGAGTCGATGGCTGAGATCGAGGCGCACCTGTCCCAGCGCCTGGCCAAGGAAGGCCTGCAGCATCGCCTGGTCAGCCGCATCAAGACGCCGTGGAGCATCTACAACAAGATGCGCGGCGAGGGCAAAAGCTTCGACCAGGTGATGGATGTATTCGGCTTCCGCGTGGTGGCCGCCAGCGTGCCGGATTGCTATCACTCACTCGGTGCGGTGCACGCGGTGTACAAGCCGCTGGATTCGCGGTTCCGCGATTTCATCGCCATCCCCAAGGCCAACGGCTACCAGTCGCTGCATACGGTGCTGTTCGGGCCTTACGGCTCGCCGATCGAAGTGCAGATCCGCACCGAGGAAATGGACCTGATCGCCGAGCGCGGCATCGCCGCGCACTGGACCTACAAGTACGGCGCGCAGACCCCGAACAGCGCGCAGAGCCGCGCCCATGCCTGGATCATCGAATTGATCGAGAACCAGCGCGCGGCGGGCTCGTCGCTGGAATTCCTCGACAACGTCAAGGTCGACCTGTTCCCGGACGAGGTCTACCTATTCACGCCCAAGGGCAAGATCCTGTCGCTGCCGCGCAATTCCACCGCGCTGGATTTCGCCTATGCCGTGCATACCGACGTTGGCAACCAGGCGGTGGCTTCGCGCGTGGACCGGAAGCTGGTGCCGTTGCGGACCAAGCTGGCCAGCGGCCAGAGCGTGGAAATAATCACTGCCAAGTCGGCCGCGCCCAAGCCGCAATGGCTGGAATTCGTGGTCACCAGCAAGGCCCGCACCGCGATCCGTCATCAGCTGAAACAACTGGTGCACGAGGATGCGGTGCAGCTCGGCCATCGCATGCTCGATCGCGCGCTGGAAGAGCTGGACAGTTCGCTGGAACGCTTGCCGCAGCAACGGCTCGAAGCGTTCCTGGCCGAACATCGCTATCCGCGCCTGGAAGCGCTGCTCGCCGACGTTGCCTTGGGCAACTGGATGCCGGCGCAGGCGGCGCAGGCGCTGACCGCATTCGCCGAGTTGCGCGGCGGCGGCCATTCCAGGCATTCGCAGGAAAAGATCCTGATCAACGGCACCGAGCGCGGCGTGGTCAGTTTCGCCAACTGCTGCCAGCCGATCCCCGGCGACGAGATCATGGGCTACCACACCGCCGGCAAGGGCATCGTGGTCCATCGTCTCGACTGTCCCAACGTGGTCGAATTCCGCAAGTCGCCCGAGCGCTGGATCCCGATCGGCTGGGATGCGAATGTCAGTGGCGACTACGACGCGTCGCTGCTGATCGATGTCGAGAATCGCCCGGGCGTGCTGGCGCAGGTCGCCGCGGCCGTGGCCCAGGGCAAGTCCAACATCGATCGGGTCGAATACCTGGAGCGCGACATCAACGCGGCGGTGTTGCGTTTCTCCATCCAGGTGCGCGACCGCAACCACCTGGCCGAAGTAATGCGCAGGCTGCGGCGATTGTCCGTGGTCCACGGCGTGCGCCGGCAGTAGCGCCCTGTCCCCCAAGGGGACTTCCTTCGGGGCGTAGGAGCGGGCCCTGCCCGCGATGCTTTTCGACCCGCTCGCGCAAGA
>JBOHXX010000397.1:0-2348 GCA_050737675.1 Pseudoxanthomonas sp. | reverse complement strand
CTCTTGGGTACTCCGCGATCGGATCGAAGAGCTCGCGCCCATGGGGCGCTCCTACGGGGCGTGGCATCATGGCGCGCTGGCCGAGCTGGCCGGCCCACCATCACTTCTTGGGAGAGGAAAGGATGAATACCGCTGGCGTTACTCCGCGTCGCTGGACCTTCTGGGTCATCGCCTTCGTGGCCCTGGTCTGGAACCTGATCGGCCTGGCGATGTTCGTCGCACAGGTGCGCATGACCCCGGAGATGGTCGCTGCCCTGCCGGCCGCGCAACAGCAAGTGCACGCGGCCACGCCGCCGTGGATCAACATCGCCTTCGGCGTGGCTGTCGTGTTCGGCGTGTTCGGATCGCTCGCCCTGTTGCTGAGGAAGCGCCTGGCGCCGCCGCTGTTCATGGTTTCGCTGCTGGCCATCTTGGTGCAGATGGTGGGTGCTTATGCAGTCACGCCGGCGTGGCAGGTCTCGGGACTCGCCGGGTTGGCGATGCCGGTGATGCTGGTGGTGATCGCGCTCTACTTCTACTGGTATGCGCGCACGGCCGCGACGAAGGGCTGGCTGGGCTGAGTGTAGGGTGGGCCAAGGCCCATCCTACGGGGCTGGCCCGGCGATCAATGCATGCGCCGCGCCCGTCGTGCGAACAGCGTGCACACCACGCCGAACAGCATGTGGGCCGCCACGCTCATCGCCATCGTGTCCGGATGCTTGAACGAAGGCGATGCATCCACGCGCGACAGCGGCATCACCACGAAGTTCATCACCACATAAAGCCCAATGCCGTAGAGCAGGCCGCTGGCCACCGGCTTTTCCACCAGCAGGCGGAAGCGGAAGCTGAGTGCGATGCAGGTCGCAACGAAGGCGATGGCCATGGCGACATGCAATCCCGCGCCGAGCAGGGCGGTCGCGGTGCCGCCCTCGTAGCTCGCCTTGCCCAGTACGCCGACGGCGATGCTCTGGAATACCTGGGTCAGGCCTTTTGTCGTCCATTCGAACCAGACGGCAATGGCGAACAGCGCATCGCCCAAGGCGATCAGCAGTCCGCCATACACAGCCTGTTTCCAATCAATGGAACGCCGTGGAATTGCTGCAGTGATCATGGTTGAACCTGGCAGAGGCGATACGCCTTGATAGGGCCATGGCCTCGCGCAGTCAATCGCCAGCACCGCGATGGCGACGAATCGCCTCTTTCAGCAAATCAGGCCAGGAGATCGGGTGAGCTTGCCAACCCCGATCCATGCTGCGAAATATATTCAATCGTCCTTCTTGCCGCTGAAGTCGATCGGCTTGCTGTCCTTCGGTTCGGACTGGAACAGCACGGTTTCGGTCTTGCGTTCGCAATCCTTCGGACCGAGGTTGACTGGCGCATCGCGGTCCAGGCCGACGCACAGGGGATTGGCATCGACCGCGGCGTTGGTGTCGCGGTATTCGGTGGAACTGCAAGCCGCCAGAAGCAGGGCGGCGATCAGGGGCAGGGCGATGCGCATGGCGGTCTCCAGCGAACAGGTCTGATGTAGGCCGAGCATTGCAGAAGGTGTTGCCGGGTGCAATTCGGCAGCTTCATGCCACGTCGCTTTCTCATGGAATTCCGGCCACAAGAAGCGCTCCGGGTGCGTTTCGCTTGTTTGGGCGGCGCCGGACCCACCGATCCTGCGAGTTATGGGTCGAAGGAATATGACGTGGTGCCCGCAGGAGCGACGTCCCCCAAGGGGACTTCCTTCGAGGCGCAAGCCGCGAATGACCGCTTGCCCATGCACGAGAAACAGAGGTCGATTGTTTCGCGACATGCGTCGCTCCTGCCGCCGCTGTCGGTGAATTCACGTTGCCCACCACACCCGGCGATTGCATAGGCACTGCATCAGGGACACGCCAGCGGCTAAAATCATTCACTGGCGGCAGGGGGAATCAAAATGAGGGAAGCGGAAACCCAGGACCACTGGGTCGTGCAGTTGAATCGGCGCAACCGCACCGCATTCTTCGCATTGATGATCCCGGTGCTGGGGACCCACCTCGCCTTCATCCAGGCGGGCCCGTTGCAATGGATCCTGCTGGGGTTGCAGTTCCTGCTTTATCCGCAACTGGTGTACTGGCGGGCGCGTCGTTCGGCCGATCCCCTGCGCGCCGAAATGCAGAACCTGCTGGTCGACGACGTGTTGCTCGGCATCTGGGTGGCCAGTTGGGGGTTCCCGCTCTGGATCACCTTCATCCTGTTCATCAGTACATGCCTGAACCTGATGATCTTCCACGGTCGACGCGGCTTGTCGAAGGTGATCCTGGCGATGCTCGCCGGTGTCCTGGTCGTGGCGCTGGCCAGCGGCCTGCGCTTCCGGCCCGACACCAGCCCGTTGACCACCGGCC
>JBOHXX010000396.1:0-2351 GCA_050737675.1 Pseudoxanthomonas sp. | reverse complement strand
GCCCGCGACCGCTCTTGGCGAGGAAGCGAAAAGCGTCGCGGGCAGGGCCCGCTCCTACCAGGATGTCGGGTGTCGCGGCTCAGCCCAGGCCGGAGAACTTCATGTAGGCGTCGATCATCTGCTTGCCCCAGAAGAACACGATCCAGCCGGCGACGGCCAGGTAGGGGCCGAACGGGATCGGGGTGGCACGGTCGCGGCCTTGCGTGGCCAGCCAGATCGAACCGATGATCGCGCCGACCAACGACGACAGCAGGATGATCGGCAGCACGCCCTTCAACCCGACCCAGGCGCCCAGGGCCGCGAGCAGCTTGAAGTCGCCGTGGCCCATGCCTTCCTTGCCGGTCAGCTGCTTGAACAGCCACCACACCGACCACAACGACGCATACCCGGCGATCGCGCCCAGCAGCGCCGGCTTGGCCGGCATGTACAGGTTGTCCAGGCTGCCGATCAGGCCCAGCCACATCAACGGCAGGGTCAACTGGTCAGGCAGCAACTGGGTGCGCAGGTCGATGCCGGACAGGGCGACCAGGAAACAGCTCAGCACGATCGCGCCGAAGCCCTCCCAACCGAAGCCGAACTGCCAGACCGAAGCCACCGCCAGCAGGCCGGTCAGCAGTTCCACCGCCGGGTATTGCGCGGAGATCGGCGCATGGCAATGGCGGCACTTGCCGCGCAGCACCAGCCAGCTGAATACCGGGATGTTCTCGTACCAGGACAGCTTGTGCTTGCAGTGCGGGCAGTGCGAAGGCTCGATCACGATCCCCGGCGGCGGCGGGTCGTAGATCTCAGGCAGTTCCAGGATCTCGGTCGCGTCGCGCTTCCACTGCCATTCCAGGCGTCGCGGCAGGCGCAGGATCACCACGTTGAGGAAACTGCCTACCAGCAGGCCCAGCCCAGCCGCGAGGGGATACCCCAGCGCGGGGTTCTGATCCAGGAACGCCATGCAGGTTTAGCCGACGACGGCGGCGAGCTTGAAGATGGGCAGGTACATGCCGATGACCATGCCGCCGACCAGCACGCCGATGAACACCATGATCAGCGGTTCGATCAGGCTGGCCAGGGCGTCCACGGCATTGTTGACTTCCTGTTCGTAGTACTCGGCCACCTTGAACAGCATGGTATCCAGCGCGCCGGCTTCCTCGCCGATGGCGGTCATCTGAATGACCATGTGCGGGAACAGGTTGGTCTGCTTCAGCGACATGTTGACCGGGTAACCCACGGCCACGTCGTCGCGCACCCGCAGCACCGCTTTCTCGTACACGGTGTTGCCGGTGGCGCCGGCCACGGTATCCAGGGCCTCGACCAGCGGCACACCGGCCTTGAAGGTCACCGCCAGGGTGCGGGCGAAACGCGCGATGGCCGAGTTGTGCATGATCTGGCCGATCACCGGCACCTTCAGGATCAGCTTGTCCAGGAAGTGCTGGAAGGCGGGCGAGCGCTTCTTGAAGAAGATGAAGGCGAAGATCGACCCGGCCGCGAGGCCCAGCATCAACCACCACCACGACACCATGAACCTGGACGCAGCCACGATCATCTTGGTGAAGGCGGGCAGGTCCGCACCGAAGTCCTTGAAGATGTCCTCGAACTGCGGAACCACGAAGATCAGCAGGATGGCGCTGACCAGGATGGCGACGGCGATGGTCATCGCCGGATAGAACATGGCCTTCTTGATCTTGCCCTTCAGCGTTTCCAGGTTTTCCTTGTAGCTGGCGATGGTGTCCAGCACCGTTTCCAGCACGCCTGCGCCTTCGCCGGCGCGGACCAGGTTGCGGTAAAGCTCGTCGAACTGGACCGGGTGCTTGCTGATGGCTTCGTACAGCGACGAACCACCCTCGACCTCGGTCTGGATCTCGCCGACCAGCTTGGTCATGCGCGCGTTCTTGTGCCCGCTGCCGATGATCTCCAGCGACTGCACGATCGGCACGCCGGATTTCATCATGGTCGCCATCTGCCGACTGAAGAAGGCGATGTCCTTGGGGGTGACGGGTTTGCCGGCCTGGCCGAACAGCGGCTTGGGCTTGGGCTTGACCACGGTCGGGGTGATGCCCTGGCGGCGCAGTTCGGCGCGCAGGAAGTTCACGTTCTTCGACTGCTGCTCGCCCTTCATCTTGACGCCGCGCTTGTCGTTGCCTTCCCAGACAAACGTCACCATCTGGTTCGTGTCGCGAACCACCGGGGTCATCTTCTTCGCAGCGCTACGGGTCACGGCCATCTCTATCCCCTATATCCGGCATCCCCACGCCGGGCAATGATGCCAGCATGGTAGCCCGTAATCGCCGGCAGTGGTATTTGCCACCTGTGACGGCCCGCAGGGTTTGGAGACAAGCCTCCCCCGTAGGAGCGCCGTAAGC
>JBOHXX010000395.1:0-2354 GCA_050737675.1 Pseudoxanthomonas sp. | reverse complement strand
ACCCAAGAGCTCGCGCCCATGGGGCGCTCCTACAGACGCACGATGTTCGACACCTACGCCTTCGCCCCACCCTCTTCGGGCTTGACCTTGAACCAGGCCGCGTACAGCGCCGGCAGGAACAACAGGGTCAGCGCGGTGGCCACGGTCAGGCCGCCCATGATCGCCACCGCCATCGGCCCGAAGAACGCGCTGCGCGACAGCGGGATCATCGCCAGCACCGCGGCCATCGCGGTCAGCACGATCGGGCGGAAGCGGCGCACGGTCGCGTCGATGATCGCGTGCCAGCGGTCGTGGCCGGCGTCGATGTCCTGCTGGATCTGGTCGACCAGGATCACCGAGTTGCGCATGATCATGCCAGCCAGGGCGATCGTGCCGAGCATGGCCACGAAACCGAACGGCACGCGGAAGATCAGCAAGGCGAAGGTCACTCCAATCAGGCCCAGCGGCGCGGTCAGCATGACCAGGGCCATGCGCGAGAAGCTGCGCAACTGCAGCATCAGCAAGGTGGCCACGGCCAGCAGGAACAGCGGCATGCCGGCGGCGATCGACTTCTGCCCGCGCCCGGAATCCTCGACCGTGCCGCCGGTTTCCAGCAGGTAGCCTTCCGGCAGGCTCGCGCGGATCTTTTCCAGCGTCGGCAGGATATCCGCAGTGACCGATGGCGGGGTCACGCCATCGCGGATGTCGGCGCGCACGGTGACCGTGGGCAGGCGGTTGCGGTGCCAGATGATGCCGTCCTCGAACGCGTATTCGATGTTGGCGATCTGCGACAGCGGCACGCTGCCGTTGGGCGTGGGCACGGCCAGGCTGCCGAGCAGGTCCAGGCGCGCGCGTTCGTCGTCGGGACCGCGCAGCAGGATCTCGATCAGCTCGTTGCCTTCGCGATAGGTGCTGACGCGCAAACCCGATAGCGAACTGGTGAGGAAGTGCGAGACATCGGCGGTGCTGACGCCCAGCGCGCGGGCGCGATCCTGGTCGATGCCCAGGCGCACGACCTTGCTGGGTTCGTCCCAGTCCAGGTTGACGTTGGTGACATCGGGGTTGGCGCGAACTTGCGCGGCGACCTGCTTGGCCAGCGCCTGGACCCGGTCGATGTGTTCGCCGGCGACGCGGAACTGGATCGGATAGCCGACCGGCGGACCGTTTTCCAGGCGGGTAACGCGGAATTGCAGTTGCGGGAACTGCGGGCCGACTTCATCGATCATCCAGCTGCGTAATGCCTCGCGCGCGGGCAGGTCTTTCGCGGTGACCACGAACTGGGTGAAGTTGGCCTGCGGCAACTGCTGGTCCAGCGGCAGGTAGAAACGCGGCGAACCGGTGCCGACGTAGGCGACGTAATTGTCGATGTCGGTGCGCTTGGCCAGCAGCTTCTCCAGTTTCTCGGCCTGGGCCTGGGTGGAACGCAGCGAGGAACCTTCGGCCAGTTCCAGGTCGACCATCAGTTCCGGCCGGGTCGAATCGGGGAAGAACTGCTGCGGCACGAAACGGAACATCACGATGGACAGCACGAAGGCGAGCACGGTGACCCCGATCACCAGCCAGCGATGGCGCAGGCAGGCGTCGAGCAGTTTGCGGTAGCGCTGGTAGAAGCGGCTCTGGTACGGGTCATGCTCGTGGCCATCGTGGACCTTGGGCGCAAGCACGTCCGCGAAGGCAGGGAAACGGTCGGCGAGGCGCGCGCGCACTCCATTCCAGCGCGCCGCCAGCGAACCCGCTTTCGGCGGCCTTGGCTGATGCAGGTCGGGCAGCATCTTGTCGCCCAGGTAGGGGATGAACAGCACCGCCGCGATCCACGACACCACCAATGCGATCGTCACCACCTGGAACAGCGAGCGGGTGTATTCGCCGGTGCCCGACGCCGCGGTGGCGATGGGCAGGAACCCGGCCGCGGTCACCAGCGTGCCGGTGAGCATCGGGAACGCAGTGGAGGTGTAGGCGAAACTGGCCGCGCGCATGCGGTCGTAGCCCTGCTCCATCTTGATCGCCATCATCTCCACGGCGATGATCGCGTCGTCGACCAGCAGGCCGAGCGCCAGCACCAGCGCGCCGAGCGAGATCTTGTGCAGGCCGATGTTGAAGTAGTGCATCACCGCGAAGGTCATCGCCAGCACCAGCGGGATGGTCACCGCCACCACCAGGCCGGTACGCAGGCCCAGCGAGAAGAAGCTGACCAGCAGCACGATGACCACGGCTTCGGTCAGCACGCGCACGAATTCGCCGACCGAATCCTCGACCGAATGCGGCTGGTCGGAGACCTTGCGCAACTGCATGCCCAGCGGCAGTGTTTTTTGCAGGCGCTCGAATTCGCCGTCCAGGGTCTTGCCCAGGGCGATGATGTCGCCGCCGTTCTTCAT
>JBOHXX010000394.1:0-2371 GCA_050737675.1 Pseudoxanthomonas sp. | reverse complement strand
TTGTAGGTCCGAGCATGCTCGGATTCTTTCACGCAGGCTAAAGAGCAAACGAGCAACCTCGGACCTACAAGGGCGGATCCTATGCGATCTACTCCGCCGCTTCGGGCGGGCCCATGTTGCCCTTGCTGTACATGCCGGAGCGGTCGAAGCAGCAGGCGCGGCGATTGCCGCAGGCGAGCTTGTCGCAGGCAACGTCAATGCGCTTCACACGGGTCTCGGCCTTCTTGCCGGAGGTGATCCAGTGGATCCAATCGCGTCGCGCCACCGTGGTGATTTCTTTCCACATCGCCTTGGCGGCGGCGTTGCCGGCCAGCGCCTGCCTCAGGTCGGCGGGCACCTTGGGCTCGGGTTCCTTCTCCACCGGCGCGATCTCCAGCGCGACGCTGTCGCCCGCAGCGACGCCGGCGGCTTCACGCAGTTTCTTTTCGACCTTGAACCAGTGGCTGCCCTGCCCGTCAGGCTCCAGCGTGGCCTGGAACGGCTGCCCCGCGAGCGTGCCGTCAACGGTGACCATGCTCCGCGTCGGCAGCTTCTTGCTGGCGGCCGCGGGCAGCACCAGGAAGGTCCATGTCGCGCCCTTCGGTTCTGCGGGGCGTGAGAGCTTTGCCTTGAACTTGATTGATTCGATGGGTTTGGCCATGACGGAACGGTAGCACCGGTGGCCGTTAACTGTCTGTCGAACGGCGGCGGGCCGGAGGAACGTAGCCCAGGTAGAGCGAAGCGAAATCTTTCTTCGGATCAGCTCAGATCACAAGTGCCCATACGGCGTCCTTGAGCCCATCTTGTGTTCCCAAGTCTCAACTTTTGCGACTGGTCAGGGCTAGAAGTGCGCTTCGCCCCTTAATTTAAAGAAGCGGAGACCCACCATGCCGAACTACTGCGTAAACAAAAATGCACAAAACAACGGCGACCACGAAGTACACGACCTGACTCCGGGCACATGTACGCGTTTGCCAGAGTCCTATAACCAGCTCAATCTCGGGTATCACGGCAATTGTCAGTCAGCCGTACAGCAAGCCAAGGCGACTTATTGGAAATCCAATGGCTGCTGGTATTGCTGCCCAACCTGCCACACAAGCTGAGGAATTCTGATCATGAGCAAGAAGAAAGACATTCATGTCGTTCCCCATTCACAAGGCTGGGCAACAAAAAAGGAAGGGGCTGGTCGGGCGGGCAATGTGACCACCACCCAAAAGGAAGCCATCGATCTCGCCCGCAAGCAAGCCATTCGGGAGAAGGTGGAGGTCGTGACCCACGGTAAAGATGGCCGGATTCGCGATAGCGACAGCTATGGAAACGATCCGCATCCGCCCAAGGACAATAAGCATTAGAGCCCAGGATACGTAGAACGGAACCGCCGCAGGCGATGACCAGCTTCCGCTGTTGAGAGCCCACCGAATGTAGCTGCCATATGTGATATAGCCCAGCTACAGACATGCGGCGGAATCCGCTTTGCGGGTTCCGCTCTACGCTGGCTTATAAAGATACTGCTGAAACCCCACAAACACCTCACGTATCTGCTGCGGCGTCCCCAGCTCGGCCGCCGCATCGGCAATGGCGTTGTACTTGAGCCTCAGCAACGGCGGCAGTTTGTCGAGATCCAGCTCATCGACGCCCTCCTCAACGTAGTGACTCAACACGAAGTCGAGGAAGGCCAGCTGCTTGTTGCTCTTGTAACTGGTGTTGATTCCCGCCTTGGCCAGCACCGCGCGTTCTTCGCGGGTGATCGGGGCGCGGGTGTAGGCCACGTAGGCGAGCACGTCGAATAGATCGCTGTTCTCCGCTTCGATGGCCTTCTGCATCTCCGCCAGCGCTTCCCGGCCGAAACCCTTATCGGCCAAGCCGAGTAGCAGCGCCTTGCGGGTTGAGGGATCGCTCCAGATTTCCCGAAGCTGGTCTTCATCCTTGAAGAACTCGGGTAAAGCGCCAAACAGGCTTTCGAGGAACTGGGCGGCGGACATCGGCCTGCCGTCGGCGCTCCAAAAGGTCGTGGCCATCATGCTCTGGAGCTGGCGGACCTTGCCGTCGGCGAGCTTGACCTGGATCCTGGCGGGGCGTGGCTCGGTCGGTTTTGGTTCGGGGGGAGTTGGGGAATCCTCACCCTCTTCTTTCGGCTTGCGGGGGCTGGGAGGTTCCGGCTCCAGCGGTTCGCCATCCCACTCTGGATCGCTAAAGTGCTGATGAGCTTTGACGAAGTCGTAGACGGTGAAGAAGTCCTTTCCGTCATACAGGCGCGTGCCACGACCGATGATCTGCTTGAACTCGATCATGGAGTTGATCGGGCGCATCAACACGATGTTGCGGACGTTGCGGGCATCAACGCCAGTGGAGAGTTTCTGCGAGGTGGTGAGGATGGTCGGAATGGTTTTTT
>JBOHXX010000393.1:0-2383 GCA_050737675.1 Pseudoxanthomonas sp. | reverse complement strand
CGGCTGAAGCGCCTGGCGGGCGACAATTATCTTGAGCGGTCGACGACAACTATCGTGAGCGGTTGACGCGCGCGCCCGGGGTGCGTTTGCGGTCGGGTTTTAAAGTGGATTGCCTCTAGAGGAGGCAGCCACCTTGCCCGGCAAACGCATATCGGATCATCAAGTGACCAAGTACAAGGAACTACGCGGCAAGCACAGCCAGGAGGTGGCGGCTGCCAAGGCCGGAGTGAGCGTAGCCAGCGCGCGGAGGATCGAATCGACGGTGCTTCTGCCGTCCCAGAAGCCGACGCGCAACTGGCGCACGCGCGCCGACCCGCTGACGGAGGTGTGGACGGCGGAGGTCGTGCCGATGCTGGAATCGGCCCCTGGCCTGATGGCGGTGACTGTGCTGGAGGAGCTGCAACTTCGCCACCCGCATCGCTTTGACGGCACGGTATTGCGCACCCTGCAGCGTCGGGTGCGGCAGTGGCGCGCCGAGCACGGTGGCGATCGCGAGATCTTCTTCGCCCAGGATCATCCGCCTGGCCGGCTTGGCCTGTCGGACTTCACGGTGTGCGACGAGTTGGCCATCACCATCGCCGGCGTGGTCTTGCCGCACCGCCTGTACCAGTTTGCGTTCGCGCACAGCGGTTGGCGCCATGCCTGCATCGTGCTGAGCGGCGAGAGCTTCCAGGCGTTGGCGAGCGGCCTTCAGGAGGCACTATGGATGGCCGGCGGTGTGCCCGAAGAGCATCGCACCGACAGCCTGTCGGCGGCCTTCAACAACCTGGCCGAGCAGGAGGAACTCACCGCCCGCTACCGCGAGCTCTGCGCGCACTACGGCCTGCGCGCGAGCCGCAACAATCCGGGCGTGAGCCACGAGAACGGTTCGATCGAAGCGCGCCAGGGCAGCCTGAAGACTGCGCTGGACCAGTCGCTGCTGCTTCGCGGCACACGCGAGTTCGCGAGCCTCGATGGTTACGGCCAGTTCGTCGCCGACACCGTGCGGCGCCTGAACGCACGCTGCGCTCGGACGTGGGAGGTCGAGCGTGCCAGCCTTCGGCCGCTGCCGGCTCGGCGGACGGTGGACTTCGAAGAGGTCGACGCAAGGGTCAGCAAATTCGGCCTGATCAGCATCAAGGCCGCCCACTACAGCGTGCCGTCCAGGCTGGTCGGCCATCGGCTGAAGGTCCGGCTGTACAGCGCCCACCTGGAAGCCTGGCTGGGCGGCGTGAAGGTGTTTGAGTGCGAGCGGTTGCGCAGCAACGCTCAGACCAAGCATCCCAAGCGCATCGACTGGCGCCACATGCTGCCGTCACTGCGGCGCAAGCCGGGAGCGTTCGCCCGATGGATGCTGCGCGATGCCATGTTCCCGCGCAGCGAATACGCCCAGGCTTGGGAGCGCATGAGCCAGCGGCTGAGCGAGCGGGAGGCCTGCCGGTTGATGGTGAACCTGCTCGATCTCGCTGATCGGGCCAATGTGGTGGCCGAGCTCGCCGGGATCCTCAGCGCCCTGGGCGAGCGCAACGAACTCCCCGACATCGAGGTGCTGAGGGCGCAGTTCGCGCCGCGTCCGGCATTGATGCCGTTCGTGGAAGTCCTGTTGCCGGCCACCGCGGTGTACGACGACCTGCTGGAGGCCGCATGAACACGATCGCATCCGCGCGCAGCGCCGCCGATGCAGCGCGACTGCCCCTCATGCTGGGAGAACTGAGGCTTCCCACGATGAAGCGGCTGTGGGCCGACCTGGCCGAGCAGTCCAACCGCGAAGGCTGGCCGGCAGAACGCTTCCTGGGCGTGCTGCTTGAGCAGGAGGTCAACGAGCGCGAGACGCGCCGGCTTGCACGCGCGCGCATCGACAGCCACTTGCCGCCAGACAAGAGCTTGGCCAGCTTCGACTTCGACGCCGTGCCGGCGGTATCCAAAGCTCACGTCACCGCGTTGGCCGAGGCCGATGGCTGGCTCGCGCAAGGGCACAACCTGCTCGCCTTCGGACCACCGGGCGTCGGCAAGACCCATCTCATTGCCGGCATCGGCCATGCGTTGATCGACCACGGCTACAAGGTCCTCTTCGTGCGCACGAGCGAATTGGTGCAACGCCTGCAGGCGGCGCGCCGTGATCTGCGGCTTCCAGGCGAACTTGCCAAGCTCGATCGCTTCGACCTGATCATCCTTGACGATCTCAGCTATGCGAGGCGTGACCAGGCCGAGACTTCCGTGCTGTTCGAGCTCATCGCCGAGCGCTACGAGAGGAAGAGCATCGCCATCACGGCCAACGCACCGTTCTCGGCGTGGGACGAGGTCTTCCCTGACAAGGCTATGACGATCGCCGCGGTGGACCGTCTGGTGCATCACGCCACGATCCTGGAGATGAACGTGGACAGCTACCGCCGCCGCGCTGCGT
>JBOHXX010000392.1:0-2386 GCA_050737675.1 Pseudoxanthomonas sp. | reverse complement strand
GCTCTAAGTCGTTGCAAATAAAAAGCATCACGGGCAAGGCCCGCCCCTATGCCGGTTCTTTTTTCAACAACAACTCCAGCGCCTTGGCGACCATGGCGAAGGCGAAGGCGCCGGTGATGTGCGTGGCCGCGCCCAGCCCCGCACCGCAATCCAGTTTCAGCGCAGCGTCGGCACCCATCTGCGGACGCAGGCCACAGACGCTGCCGTCGGCCTGCGGATACTTGACGTTTTCCAGCGAATAAACCGCCTGTACGCCGAAGTAGCGGTCGGGGTTCTTCGGAAAATTGAACTCGCTGCGCAATTTCTTGCGGACCAGCGCCAGCAACGCATCGTGCTCGGTGCGCGACAGGTCGCGCAGGCGGATCTGGGTGGGGTCGGTGCGCCCGCCCGCCGAACCGGACACGATGATCGGCAGCTTGCGGCGGCGGCACCAGGCGATCATCTCCACCTTGGTGCGGAAACTGTCGCAGGCATCCAGGACCAGGTCGAAACCGCGATCGAGCAGCGATTCCAGGTTGCCGGCGGTCAGGAACATCGGCACCGCCTCCACTTCGATCAGCGGATTGATCGCGCGGCAGCGATCGGCCATGGCTTCGGACTTGTTGCGGCCGTACTGGCCTTCCAGCGCGGGCAGCTGGCGATTGGTGTTGGAAACACAGATGTCGTCCGCATCGATCAGGGTCAGGTGGCCCACCCCCGAGCGCGCCAGTGCCTCCACCACCCATGAACCCACACCGCCCATGCCGACCACGGCCACGCGGCTGCCGGCATACCTTTCCACCGCACCGCTCCCGTACAGACGGTCGATGCCGGCGAAGCGTTCGCGCAGTTCCTTCTTCATCGCGTCATTGTAAGCGTGGCGGAACCGGCGACGCGCGTCGTACTATCCCTGCATCTCAACCTAGGGAAGCCAGCGCATGTCCAGCCAGCCCACGAGCCCCTCCAATGCCCCGCGTTACCTGTTCCTTTTCCTGCTCGGCCTGGTCATCGGGATCATCGGCCTGGTGATGGTGCTGCGTGCGATCGAAGGCCGCAAGACCTGGCAGGACCGCTTCCCCGAAGCAGCCATGCACGTGATGGACGCCCATGTGGAAGAGCTGCGTGCGACGGCCGCAGCCAATCGCTGCAGCGCAACGGATGTACTCCCGCACCTGCAGACGCTGCGTTACCTGGCCAACGACCCTGAACTCGCCTTCCCGGATCTCAAGGACGATGCGCGCTTCACCAAGCACGCCGGTGAATTGCGCGCGACATTGGACAGCCTGCTGGCGACACCGCCCCTCGGTTGTCCGGGAGTCGAAGCCGCCATCAAGCAGATCGGGGTGGCCTGCAAGGGCTGCCACCAGGATTTCCGCGGCTGAATCTCCGCTGGTGCTTCGCTGGCTGATCGTCTGGCGCTGGGTTCCGGTTGACACGCGGTTCATGCAATGGCGAACAGGATGTCGTCCACGAAGCGCAAGGTTGCGCTTCCTTCGACATTCCAACCGCCACAGCCTGTGAAAGGCTCCAAGGAGAACCGCATGAAGATTCGTTTGCTTGCCATCAGCGCCGTAGCCGCAGTCGCATTGGCCGGTTGCGCCACCACTTCCCCCGGTTACGGCAACTCGCCGTCCTATCCGTCATCGAACTATCCATCATCGAACGCATCGTCACGCTGCTACGACTGCGGCATCGTGGTCGGCATCGACGCGGTCGGCTCGGGCCGCACCGCTCCCTCCAAGACGGGCGCCGTACTGGGCGGCATCGTGGGCGCCATCGCCGGGCATGAAGTCTCCGACAAGACCGGCGGCAGCAAGGGCAACCAGAACATCGCCGCCGTCGCAGGCGCGGTCGGCGGCGCAGTCGCCGGCAACGCGATCCAGAACCGGGCCACAGGCGACACTTACGACGTGCGCGTGCGCATGGATGATGGCCGCACCGTCGTGATCAACCAGCGCAACATCGACGGCATCCGCGAAAACACCTATGTTCGCGTGGTCAATGGCAAGGTTGTATTGCGCTGAGCCATCGCATTCGCGATGCGAGTCAAGAAAAACCCGGCCTAGGCCGGGTTTTTCTTTTCCGCAAGCCGGCTGCAAGGCCGGCGCTTGATCAACAGCCGGTCAGAGTGCTTCCACCGCATCGGCCTGCAGGCCCTTCTGGCCCTGGACGACGGTGAAGCTGACCTTCTGGCCTTCCTTGAGGCTCTTGAAACCCTGGCTCTGGATGGCACGGAAGTGCACGAACACATCCTCGCCATTTTCGCGGCTGATGAAGCCGAAGCCCTTGGCGTCGTTGAACCATTTGACGGTACCGTTTTCGCGATCTGCCATTTCTACTAACTCCTTGGAACGGGTGGTGGATACGCCGTTAGCGCGGCGGCTGGTTGCAAGGAGGAAGCGTGTAA
>JBOHXX010000391.1:0-2386 GCA_050737675.1 Pseudoxanthomonas sp. | reverse complement strand
GACGAGCAGGTGGAACACGTCACCAGTCCGATCAATTCCTTACCCAAGTTCGTGGTATCCAACACCTTGCGGTCGGCGCCTTGGGGCGAGCAAGGCGAAGTGGAAATCCTCCGCGGCGACGGCGTCGGGTCGGTACGCGGCTTGCGCCAGCGCATCGACGGCGACCTGATGATCTGGGGCAGCCTGACCCTGACCGATGCGTTGTTCCGTGCCCGCGAGGTGGATGTGCTGCGCCTGCGCACGGTGGCGTTGTTGCTGGGCGAAGGCCGCTCGTTCGCACCCGATGGGCTGGGCGATCTGAAGCTGGCGCTGCAGCATGTCAAAAGCTATCCGAGCGGACATGTCGTGATGCAGTATTCCGTCGCGGGAAGGCCCCGGCCCGGCTGATGCGATCGCTGCGGATCCGCCAGGCGGATCGGGCTGGTGGCTTTACCCATGATCTTGCGCCGACCGCACCAGGATGGGCATAGAATGCCGCCATGTCGTTCTCCCCGATCCTGCGCCTGACTTTGCACCTGTGGCTGATCGCCGCCCTGGTGCTGCCAACCGCCCTCGCCTGGCCGCAGGGAGCGACCCACGCTCCGGTCACGACACAGGCAACGGCCGTGGCAATGGACGACATGGCCATGGACGACATGGCCGGCATGCCCTGCGACGAAGGCGCCACCCAGCCGCCCGTCGAGCCTTCCAGACAACCTTGCGACCAAGGCTGCTGCCCTTATTCCGGCTGCGATTTTTCCGCCTGCCTGGCGACCGCCTGCCTGCCGCACCTGCCGGCGTTGCTGACGCAAGCGCCGGCCCTGCTGTTCGTGATTCCCTGGAACCTGGGAAGCGCACCGCAGGCACTGCCCGAGCGCCTGCTGCGACCTCCGATCGCCTGATCCCGGCGTGACCCGATGGCGTGCCTGCACGCCCGATGCCGCCTTGCGCGGCCGATCAGGAGACTCGAATGAATATCCCAAGATTCCGGGCCGCGTTATGCGTGCTCGGCCTGCTGCCGCTGGTCGCGGCGGCCAAACCCATCGCCTACGCCAAAGGCACCACGGTGATGGGCGAATACGGCGCCGGCACCATGAACGAGGTGCAGGTGTTCTACGCGCCACGCTACTGGTGGTCGGCCGGCGGCGGCTGGCTGGAACTGACCAGCGAAAACGGCGACAGGCAACGCCACATCACCTACGTACGCGGCAACCTGCTGGCCAAACGCTGGAACCTGCCCGGCGCCCAGGCCAACGTGTTCGTCTGGGGCGGGCTGGGCAATGCCACCGGCAATGACTTCACCGGCAGCACCCTGTCCAGGAACCTCGGCTTCCAGGCCGACTACGAAACCCGCCGCGTGTACTCGTCGTTCCGCTCGGACCTGCAGGAGAGCGATCGCTTCTCGCACCGGATCGACACCGTGCAACTGGGCTGGGCGCCCTACGCCCACGACTACGACACCCTGGCCACCTGGATCGTCGTGCAGGGTCGCCAGTACACCGGCGGCCTCTACGACGGCACCGAAACCGCACTGCTGGTCCGCCTGTTCAAAGGCGGCACCTGGGTGGAAATCGGCGCCACCCGCGACGGCAAGGTCCAGGCCATGGCCATGTTCAATTTCTGATTACGGAGCAACGGAATAATGAAGACCATACGAACGAAGTCCATGCGGACGATGTTGCTGGGTTTGCTGCTGGGCGTTTCCGCGCTGGCCAACGCCAGGACCGTGGAGATGGACGTGAACGGCCTGGTCTGCGCGTTCTGCGCGCAGGGAATCGAGAAAACGCTGCGCGGATTCCCGGCGACCGCCGACGTCTACGTCAGCCTGGAGAACCGGATCGTGGCGATCCAGTTGAAGGAAGGCGCCGACATCGACGACGCGACCCTGCGCAAGGCGATCACCAACGCGGGTTATACCGTGGTCGCCATCCGCCGCGGCGACGATACCTTGCAGGACATCCGCCAGCGGGTGAAGGCGGGCCACGATGGCCACCATGGGTGAGCCCGGCGATGCCAACGTGCCGTTGCGGCGCAACCTGGGCGTAGCCTTCGTCACCCTGCTCGCCAGCAGCGGCACGCTGGTGTGCTGCGTGTTGCCGGCGGTGATGGTGGCGCTGGGCGCGGGGGCCACGCTTGCCGGCCTGGTCACGGCGGTACCGCAACTGGTGTGGTTGTCCGGACACAAGGCGCTGGTGTTCGGGTTCGCCTTCGCCATGCTCGGGCTGTCCGGCCTGATGTTGTGGCGGGGTCGTGCGCTTCCCTGCCCCGCGGATCCGCGCCTGGCCATGGCCTGCACGCGCCTGCGCCAGGCCAGCGGCTGGGTGTGGACGGCGGCGCTGGCCAGCACCCTGCTGGGCGCGTTCTTCGCCTTCGTGCTGCCGCGGTTGTGAAACGCGCGAGGGCGGCC
>JBOHXX010000390.1:0-2397 GCA_050737675.1 Pseudoxanthomonas sp. | reverse complement strand
ACATTAACGTGCATATGCACTTACCATGCGCCGGAACCTGCCCACGACGGAACCCGCCATGTCCTTCCCCAGCACCTGCACCTGCTTCCGCCTGCGCCGTGCCGCCAGGCAGGTTTCCCAGGTCTATGACCGGGAACTGGCGGCGGTGGACCTGAGCCTCAACGAATACTCGATCCTGCGCCGGGCAGAGCCGCAACCGCGCACGCTCGGCGAACTGGCGGCCACGGCCGGCATGGACCGCAGTACCCTGACCCGCAACCTGAAGCCATTGATCGACGCCGGCTGGTTGAAGGAAACGCGAGGCGAAGACGCGCGCCATCGCGTCATCGCCATCACCGCCTCGGGCCGCAAACGCATCGCCAAGGCCATGCCGCACTGGCAACACGCCCAGCAACGACTGCAGGCGCTGTACGGGGAGCAAGCCACCCAGCGCCTGAACGCCGATCTGGATGCGCTGGACCAGGCCTTGAATCTGTCCGAGGTCGAAGCATGAGCGTTCATCACGCCACTGCCGTCCCGCGCATGCATTGGGGTCTGTTGCTGACCGCTGCCGCGATGCTGATGATCACCATGGGCGTGCGTCAGACCACGGGCCTGTTCGTCACGCCCATCCATGAATCCACTGGCGTCGGCATCGCCGCGATCAGTTTCGCCCTGGCCATCGGTCAGTTTGTATGGGGTGCGGTGCAACCGGTATTCGGCGCGATCGCCGACAAGCAGGGTTCGACCCGCATCCTGGTTGCTGGCGGCCTGCTGCTGGCAGGAGGCATGGCGTTGACTCCTTTCATGTCCTCGCAGTGGGGCTTGATGTTCACCCTGGGACTGCTGACCGCGGCGGGCGCCGGGGCCGGAAGTTTCTCCATCCTGATCGGTGCGACCGCTTCGCGATTGGCGCCGGAGAAGCGTTCGTTCGCAGCCGGGCTCATCAACGCCGGCGGCTCGCTGGGGCAGTTCGTGTTCGCGCCGCTGGTGCAACTGGTGATCACTGCCGCGGGCTGGGGCGTGGCCATGTTCGGACTCGCTGCCGCCTCGTTGCTGACCTTGCCGCTGGCATGGCCGTTAAGGCGCAAACCTGCGCCTGCCGCCAGCAACGAAGTTGTCGCCACAAGCACGCCACCTGCGGAGATGACGTTGCGGGAACAACTGCGCCTCGCTTCGCGCGATCGCAGCTATTGGCTGTTGCACCTGGGTTTCTTCACCTGCGGCTTCCACATCGCCTTCCTGGTCACGCACCTGCCCGGCGAGATCGCGCTATGCGGCTTGCAACCCAGCGTCGCCGGCGCTTCCATTGCCTTGATCGGTCTGTTCAACGTACTCGGCAGCCTGGTCGCCGGCGCATTGGGACAGCGCTACCGGATGAAGATGATCCTGGCGATCATGTACGCCAGCCGCGCGGTGATTATCGTGATCTACCTGGTGTCGCCACCCACGCCGATGACGTTCTACATTTTCGCCGCGGCGCTGGGCTTCACCTGGCTGGCGACGGTACCGCCGACGGCCGGACTGATCGGCAAGCTGTTCGGCCCACGCTACCTGGGCACCTTGTTTGGCCTGACCTTGCTGTCGCACCAGATCGGCGGGTTCTTCGGCGCGTGGCTGGGTGGCGTGGCGATGGAGCGCCTGGGCGATTACACCTGGATGTGGTACGCGGATATCGTGCTGGCCTTGATTGCCGCAGTAGCTAACCTGCCGATCAGGGAAGAATCGCCAAGGTTGTTAGTCGTGGGAGCGGCGTAAGTCGCGAATGTAAATGTAAGGTTTCGCGACTTACGTCGCTCCTACTCCACTGGAATCAGCCTGCGCAGCGCGCACACAGGCCATGCACTTCCAGGGTCTGCGCCTGCGGCTGGAAGCCGAGCGCCTTGGCGCGCGCTTCCAGTTGGGTGACGACCTCGCGATCTTCCAGCTCCACCGCGCTATGGCAGCGGTCGCAGATCAGGAACGGAACCGAATGCTGGTCGCTGTTGGGATGGTGGCAGGCGACGAACGCATTCACCGATTCCAGCTTGTGCACGAAGCCATTCGCCATCAGGAAATCCAGCGCCCGATAGACCGTGGGCGGTGCATCGGCACCCACGCCTTTCTTTTCACGCACCAATTCCAGCAGTTCGTAGGCCTTCACCGGCTTGCCGGCAGCGGCGATGAGCTCGAGCACTCGCGCGCGGATCGGGGTCAGGCGCAGTCCGCGTTCCTGGCAGGCATGCTCCACCGCCGCGACGAAGCCGTGGGCATCGTCGACGTGGTGCTTGGGATCCGTGCAGGAATGCTTGAGTGCCATGGGATTAGTGATTGAGGACCGGGATCATGCGTCCGCAGGTATCTTGATAAGCGCTGTGTCGATGCGTTTCAAGGCCTGTTCGCGCCCGGCCAGGTAAACGGTCTGGGAAATATCCGGGC
>JBOHXX010000389.1:0-2410 GCA_050737675.1 Pseudoxanthomonas sp. | reverse complement strand
GCGCCCAACCGGCGTAGCATCGCCCCACACCCGACCTGGAGCGCCGCATGCACCCGTCCGTCAAGATCCGTCGTCCCGCGATTTCTGCCGCGATACTTTTCGTGCTGCTCGGCGCGCCCATGCTGGCCTCCGCGGCCGAGGCCGACATGGCCGCCATCCAGCGCGCAGTTGCCGCGCAGCACGACGTCTCGCTGAAGCGGCTGCAGGACTGGATCGCGCTGCCGTCGATCGCTGCTGAAAACCTCAACTCGCGCGAAGGCGCCGAGTACATGGCCAAGCTGGCGCGCGAGGCCGGCTTCCAGAAAGTCGAGATCCTCGACACGGACGGCAAGCCGGGCGTGTTCGCCACGCTGGATGCCGGTGCGCAAAAAACCGTGGGCCTGTACTTCATGTACGACGTGAAGCAGTTCGATCCGAAGGAATGGAGTTCGCCGCCGCTGGAATCGAAGCTCGTCGACAAGCCCGGCCTGGGCAAGGTGCTGGTCGGGCGTGGCGCGGTGAACCAGAAGGGCCCGGAGTCTGCGTTCCTCGCCGCGCTGCACGCGATCAAGGCGGCCAACCAGAAGTTGCCGGTGAACCTGGTGCTGGTGGCCGAAGGCGAAGAGGAGATCGGCTCGCCGCATATCGGCCAGCTGGTGCATCGCCCGGAAGTGGAAGCCGCCTTGCGCAATACGGTCGGCGTGTTCATGCCTTCGGCCTCGCAGGACGCCGACGGCAACGTGACCATCAGTCTGGGCGCCAAGGGCGTGATCGAGCTGGAGCTGGTCGCCAGTGGCGAGAAGTGGGGCAGGGGGCCGAAGAAGGACGTGCATTCGTCGCTCAAGGCGATGGTCGACAGTCCGGCATGGCGGCTGGTGAAGGCGCTGGACACGCTGGTCTCCGACGATGGCAACACCATCACCATCGACGGCTATCCCGTCGCGCCGCCGATCAGTGCCGAACACAAGGCGATGATCGCCGCCGCCACAAAGGTGCGCAGCGAAGCGAAGAGCAAGCAACTGTTCGGTGTGGAGCACTGGATCGACGACCTGCCCTGGCAGCAGGCCAACGAGCGCCTGGTCTCGCAACCCACGGTCAACATCGAGGGTCTGGTCGCCGGCTACACCGGCCCGGGCGGCAAGACCGTGCTGCCCGGCCGCGCGGTGGCCAAGATGGATTTCCGCCTGGTGCCGGGGATGAAGAAGGACGATGCGGTCGCCGCGCTCAAGGCACACCTGGCCAAGCGCGGTTATGGCGACATCGAGGTCAATGTCAGCGGCGGCTATGACGGCACGCAGTCGTCCGCCGACGCGCCGCTGATCCAGGCGCAGCGCGCGGTGCTGGAACGCCGCGGTATCAAACCGCTGTTCTGGCCGCGCAACGCGGGTTCGTATCCGGGCTTCGTCTTCACCGACGCGCCCTTGAGCCTGGCCTCCGGCCACTTCGGCCTGGGCAATGGCAGTGGCGCGCATGCGCCGGACGAGTATTACCTGATCGAATCCACCAACCCGGCCGTGCAGGGCTACGACGGCGCGGTGATGTCGTTCGTCGAATATCTGTACGAACTGGGCAAGTGAGCACGTAGGCACGTAGCACGTAGGCTGGGTTGGCTCCATCAACCCGGCAAGCGGAATGCTGGAACCAGGGCGCCGGGTGGGTGAAGACCACCCGGCCTGCGGCCCTGAATCGAGCGTCGGGCCGCGTGCTGGGGTATGGTCGGGGCCATTCACGCTGCGAGGGGAGTCGCAATGTCGTCTGACCAGTTGATTGCGGTGGCCACGGATGCGTTGCGTGGCCTGATCCAGTCGGCCTTGCCTGCGGGCAGTGCGGTGCTGGTGGGGCCGCCTTCGCCGGGCGCTGGGGACGCGTCGGGGTTGTTCGTGCATCTGATCCGGGTGGGGACAATACCGGCGTTGCGGCAGGCGCCGCCGGTGCTGCGCGCGGATGGGGTGCGGCTGCGGCCGCAGATCGGGTTGCAGCTGGATTACCTGGTCAGTGGCCTGGGCGGGGAGGCGCTGGAGGAACTCGGCCTGCTCGGCGCGGCGCTGCAGGTGTTGGGGGATTCGCCGGTGCGCGAGAGCCATTCGTTGTCGGCGTTGTTGTCGCAACCGGAGCGGTTGGCTGCGTTGGCGCCGGGGTCGGCGACGTTGCAGTGGCGGGTGCTGGATCTGCCGGTGGAACAGGTGTCGGGGGTTTGGTTGGCGAGTGGGATGCGGCAGCGGGGTGGGATGTTCTGCAGGGCTGAGGCGGTTTGGCAGGCGGTGCAAGTTTGAGATGAAATACAAGATCTTTTGACCTTCGTGGGAATGCACTTGGCTCGGGCGGGAAGTCAATCTGACTCCATTTTTATCTTCATCTATATCTAAGGGAATTGGCATGGCTTCAAAGATAACCACAATAAAGTCTGTCAATGAACTCATGACCGCATTAA
>JBOHXX010000388.1:0-2410 GCA_050737675.1 Pseudoxanthomonas sp. | reverse complement strand
CTGGTGTACAGGCGCGCGACTTCGTACTCGTCCTTGTAGGCCATCAGCTTGAAGAAGTAACGCGCCGCCGCCTCGGTCAATGCGGTCGAACCGGGTGCGCGCAGGTGCTCGGCATCGCGCACCTGGTCGACCAGCTTGCGGTAGCGCTGCGCGTAGGCGGCGTTCTGGTATTCGGTGAGGAAGGAAACGCGGCGCTGGATCAATTCGTCCAGCGAGCGCGACAGGCGCAGGTCGTCCAGCGGCAGGAAGGCGACGTTGCCCTCGCCGTTCGCGTCCTGCAGGCCGCGCACTTCGTGTTCGTTGTCCGGCGTGCGCGGCGCGCTGGGGCTGGCCCACTCGCTGGTTTCCCATTCGCCCGGCGGCAGGATCTGCAGGCCGTGCGGAGTGCGCTCGGATTCGGTCTGGGCGTTGTGGATCACCCCGGCCGCTTCGGCGACCGCGACCGGATTCACGACCGCAAGACGACCCCAGGCAAAGGCCTGTCGGTTCATCTCGATCGCCGCGCCATTCAATTCCACCGCGCGCATGATCGCGTCGTACGAGATCGGCACCAGTCCCTGCTGCCACGCGTAGCCCAGCATGAACAGATTGGCGGCGATCGCATCACCCAATAGCGCCGTCGCCAGCACCGTGGCATCGACCTGCAGCGGCGCGCGTCCGCCCAGCGCCTGGGTCACTGCGGAAATAATGCCTGCGGCCGGGAACTCCATGTCCGGACGGGTGGTGAACGTGCCGGGCATCGCCTGATACGTATTCAATACGACTTGCGAACGCTCGCCGCGCACTTTCGACAGCACCCAGTAGTCGTTGACCACGACCATGTCGCAACCCAGGACCACGTCAGCTTCGCCGGCGGCGATGCGCACGGCGTGGATATCTTCAGGCGTACGCGCGATGCGGATATGGGTGGTGACCGCGCCGCCCTTCTGCGCCAATCCCGTCTGGTCGAGCACGCTGGCGCCCTTGCCTTCCAGGTGGCCGGCCATGCCCAGCAGCGCGCCGATGGTGACTACACCGGTGCCGCCGACACCGGTGATGAGGATGTTCCAGGGCTGTTCGAAATCGGCCTTGAATACCGGGGCCGGAATGTTCGCCAGCAACTCGGCCGGATCCTTCTTCTTGCCCTTGCGCGGCGCACCACCGTGCACGGTCACGAAGCTGGGGCAGAAGCCATTCACGCAGCTGAAGTCCTTGTTGCAGTTGGACTGGTCGATTTCGCGCTTGCGGCCGAACTCGGTTTCCTTCGGCAGCACCGACACGCAGAAACTCTTCACGCCGCAGTCGCCGCAACCCTCGCAGACCAGGGTATTCACCATCACGCGTTTTTGCGGATCGACCAGCTTGCCGCGCTTGCGGCGGCGGCGCTTCTCGGTGGCGCAGGTCTGGTCGTAGATCAGGATGCTGGTGCCTTTCACTTCACGCAGTTGTTTCTGCACTTCATCGAGGCGCTTGCGGTCGAAGAATTCCACGCCGCTCGGGAAGATCTCCGGCTTGCTCCACTTCTCGATCTCGTCGCTGACCACGACGATGGTTTGTACGCCCTCGGAACGCATCATGTGCGCGATCTGCGGCACGCTCAGCGTTCCATCGACCGGCTGGCCACCGGTCATGGCCACTGCGTCGTTGTAGAGGATCTTGTAGGTGATGTTGACCCCGGTGGCGACCGACTGGCGGATGGCCAGCGAACCGGAATGGAAGAAGGTGCCGTCGCCGAGGTTCTGGAACACGTGCTCGGTCTCGGTGAATGGTGCCTGCCCCGACCAGGTCACGCCTTCGCCGCCCATGTGGGTGAAGGTGTCGGTGTCGCGGTCCATCCACGTGACCATGTAGTGGCAACCGATGCCGCCGAGCGCACGCGAACCTTCCGGCACCACCGTCGAGGTGTTGTGCGGGCAACCGCTGCAGTAATGCGGCACGCGTGGGAAGTTGGCCCGCGGCAGCGCCATCTCCGCTTCCTTCTCCTCCATCCAGCGCAGGCGCTGTTCGATGGATTCAGTGGTGAAGAAGCGCTGGATGCGCTTGCCGATCACACCTGCAATCGTCGCGGGCGTGAGTTCACCGGTCGAAGGCAGGATCCATTCGCCAGCCTCATCGTACTTGCCGACGATGGACGGACGCGGACCCGCGCTGGCCGGCCAGTTGTAGAACTGTTCCTTCATCTGCCGCTCGATGAAGGCGCGCTTCTCCTCGACCACGACGATGTCCTCCAGGCCGTGGGCGAAGTTGGCGATGCCGACCGGCTCCAGCGGCCAGGTCATGCCGACCTTGTACACGCGGATGCCGATATCGGCGCAGGCCTGCTCGTCCAGGCCCAGGTATTCCAGCGCCTGCAGCACGTCCAGGTAGCTCTTGCCGGTGGTGACGATGCCCAGGCGCGCGCGCGGCGAATCCAGCACGATCCGGTCCACCC
>JBOHXX010000387.1:0-2420 GCA_050737675.1 Pseudoxanthomonas sp. | reverse complement strand
ATCGCCGCCTGGCTGCTGAGCGTCGGCGGCGAGGCGCTCGCCGATCGCCAGCTCGCGCGGTTCCGCGCGAACCCAGCCAACCGCGGCAAGACCTGCCGCGACGGGCTGTGGCGGTACTCGCGCCACCCGAACTACTTCTTCGAATGGCTGCACTGGTTCGCCTACGTGCTGCTGGCGGCGGGTTCGCCGCTGCACTGGCTGGCGTGGTCCGGACCGGTGGTGATGTACGTGTTCCTGCGCTGGGCCAGCGGCATCCCGTGGACCGAGCAGCAGGCCTTGCGCACGCGCGGCGACGACTACGCCCGCTACCAGCGCACCACGCCAATGCTGATTCCGTGGTTCCCCAAGGAGGACCGATGAACGCCACCGCCCAGACCATGGAACTGGCCGACGATCGCCCCGCCGACGGCTTGCTTGGGCTGGCCGAACGCGGCCTGCTGCCGGACGCGCTGCTGCGCTTCGGGATCCGTCGCTTGTGCGCACAACGCCTTCGCGATGAAGCCGCGGGCCACCCCGATGCTGCCGCGCGCCGCAACGCCGCGCTGGTCGGGGAGCTGCGCCGCAGCCCGGTGGCGATCCACACCGACGCCGCCAACCGACAGCACTACGAACTGCCGCCCGCGTTCTTCCTGCATTGCCTCGGGCCACGGCTGAAGTACTCGGGCTGCCATTACCCGACCGGCCGCGAATCCCTGGGTGAAGCCGAGGACGCGATGCTCGCGCTGTACGCCGAACGCGGCGAGCTGGCCGACGGGCAAGACATCCTCGAGCTCGGTTGCGGCTGGGGCTCGCTCACCTTGTGGATGGCCGAGCGCTATCCGAATGCGCGGATCACCGCGGTCTCGAATTCGACGCCGCAACGCCAGTTCATCCAAGCCCAATGCCAGCAGTGCGGCTTCGGCAACGTCCGCGTGCTGACTTGCGACGTGAATCGGCTCGAGCTGCCCGCGGGCGCATTCGACCGCTGCGTCTCGGTCGAAATGTTCGAGCACATGCGCAACTACCAGGCCCTGCTGGGGCGCATCGGCGGCTGGCTGCGCGACCAAGGCAAGCTGTTCGTGCACATCTTCTGCCATCGCACCCTGCTGTATCCGTTCGAAACCGCGGGCGAGGATAACTGGATGGGCCGGCACTTCTTCACCGGCGGGCTGATGCCGGCAGCTGACACCCTGCTGTGGTTCCAGGACGCGCTGCGCATCGAGGACCGCTGGCTGGTGGACGGCACCCACTATGAGCGCACCGCCAACCATTGGCTGGGCAATCAGGACGCGCGCCGCGGCGAAATCATGGCGATACTGCGCCAGACCTATGGCGATGCCGCGCCGCTGTGGTTCCAGCGCTGGCGGATGTTCTGGATGGCCTGTGCCGAACTGTTCGGCTACGACGGAGGCCGCGAATGGATGGTGGGGCATTACCGCTTCGCGAAGGGGGCCGCGTGATGCGCCTGCTGTTGCTCGCTGCCGCCATCGCCGTGCTGGCGGGCGGATGCGCCTCCGCGAAACCCACCATCGCGCCCGTCGAGGCGGTCGACTTGCCGCGCTTCATGGGTGACTGGTACGTGATCGCCCACATCCCGTCGTGGCCAGAGCGCGAGGCCTACGACGCCGTCGAGTCCTACCGCCTCGATGCCGATGGCCGCATCCGCACGACCTTCCGCCAGCGCAAGGGCGGATTCGACGCGCCTGTGGAGACGATGCATCCGGTCGGCACCGTCGTCGATGGTTCGAACAATGCCGTCTGGGGCATGCAATTCGTCTGGCCGATCCAGGCGGAATACGTGATCGTCGATCTTGCGCCGGACTACTCTCGCACCATCATCGGGCGCAGCAAGCGCGATTATGTGTGGCTGATGGCGAGGACGCCCCGCTTGCCGGAGGTGGAACTGAAGGCGGCATTGACGCGCATCAAGGCACTGGGCTACGACATGACGAAATTGCGGATGGTGCCGCAGTCCGTGCGTGCGGCGAACGCGGATCACAAGCGTTCCGGGGGCGCATGAATCGCGGGATTTTCTGGTTCCGTCGCGACCTGCGCCTCGCCGACAATCCGGCGCTGGAGCGGGCATGCCAGTCGCATGATACATTGCTGCTGGTCTACATCGATGAAGGTGTCGGCGCGGCCCATGACGCGAGCCGCGCATGGCTGCGCCAATCGCTGGCCGTGCTTGCCGTTGCTGTCGAACGCCTCGGCGGCAGGCTGCACGTGCTGGAAGGCGATTCCGACATCCTGCTACCGGCGTTGGCGGCGTCCAGCGGCGCGACTGCCGTCCACATCGCTACGCTGCACGAACCGGACAGCGATGCGCGCGATGTCCGGCTGGCCGCCACGCTGGCACGCGAAGGCGTTGCGCTGCGACGCAGCGGCGGACGCCTGCTGACCGATGCCGATCTCGTGCACAGCAAGTCCGGTGCGCCCTACCG
>JBOHXX010000386.1:0-2426 GCA_050737675.1 Pseudoxanthomonas sp. | reverse complement strand
TGCACGATGCGCAGCGCGGTGGAGTCGAGCAGGGGGATGCCGCTGGACTGGATGATGCGGCTGCCCTCCACCGAACCATCGCGACGCACCGCCACGCTGATCACCAGTTGCCCGGACAGGCGCTTGCGCCGCGCCTCGTCGGGATAGTTGAGGTTGCCGACGCGCTCGGCGCGATCGACCCAGGCGCGCAGGTAGTTGGCGTAAGCGTATTCCCGGGTGCTGGCGGAAACGAACTTGCGCTTCGGGCGCTTCGCGTACAGCTCCGAGCGCAGGTGGATCTCGGCGGCGAGCCGGGCCATTTCCGCATCACGCGAGATCTTCAGGTCGCCGCGTGGCAGTTCCGGCTGGTCGGGCTCGGGCCGGGTCTGCGCCGGCGGCACGGTGGTGTCGCTGTTTTTTGTCGTGACCACCCGCGTTTCCGGCGGCGGGGCCACGTCGGGCGACTGCGCACGCAACGGTTGCGGGGCGACCCCGGCCTGGGTCTGCGGCACCCAGCCGGCCTGGCTGTCGCGGGGGCGTTTGGATTTGTCGCTGTCGCCGCCGCCCTGCTGGTTGGCCGCGGCGAGGAAATCGGCCTGCTTGGGCGTCAGCGGGGTGGAGGTCTGGCTGAGGATCACGTCCAGCGTGGGCACCACCGGCGCCGCGTCGTCCAGGGCGAAACCCAGGCCCAGCACCAGCATGCCGTGCACGATCAGCGACAGCGCCAGGGTGGCGGTCAGGCGTTCGTTGGAACCGATCTTGGGCGGGGCGACGACTGCGGACATGTCAGGTGGCGAGCTTGCTCTCGATCGCATCGAACAACATCCCCGCGATATTCAACCCGAACTGTGCATCCAGTTCGCGCACGCAGGTGGGACTGGTGACGTTGACCTCGGTCAGGTAATCGCCGATCACGTCCAGGCCGACGAACAGCATGCCGCGGCGCTTCATTTCCGGTGCCACCTGGGCGGCGATCCAGCGGTCGCGCTCGGAGATCGGGCGGCCTTCGCCGCGCCCGCCGGCGGCCAGGTTGCCGCGGAATTCGTCGCCCTGCGGGATCCGCGCCAGCACGTAGTCCACCGGCACGCCATCGACCAGCAGCACGCGCTTGTCGCCTTCCTTGATGCCCGGGATGAAGCGCTGGGCCAGGGTCAGGTTGCCGTCGCCGACCAGGGTTTCCAGGATCACGTTGAGGTTGGAGTCGCCGGCGTGGGCGCGGAAGATCGAACGCCCGCCCATGCCATCCAGCGGCTTGAGCACGGCTTCGCCATGTTCGGCGACGAAGGCCTTGAGCTCCGCGGCATCGCGGCTGACCAGGGTCGGCGGGCAGCATTGCGGGAACAGCAACGCGGCCAGTTTCTCGTTGTAGTCGCGCAGGCCCTGCGGATCGTTGACCACCAGCGCGCCGGCGCCCTGGGCGATGCTGAGGATCTGGGTGTCGTAGAGGAACTGGTCGTCGAACGGCGGATCCTTGCGCATCAGCACCACCTGGCCTGGGCCGAAGGCCAGCGGCGCCGTTTCACCCAGGGTGAACCAACCGGCTTTGTCGTCCTTCACCGCCAGCGGCGCCGCCTGGGCGATCGCCTTGCCGTCGCGCAAAGACAGGCCGCCGGGGCGCACGTAGTGCAGGCGATGGCCGCGGCGCTGGGCCTCCAGCAACATGGCGAAGGTAGTGTCCTTGGCGATCTTGATGGACCCGATGGGGTCCATCACCACGACGACGTCGAGGGGCATGGGGGCTTTTTCCGGGGTTTTTCAGCCAAGGATGTTAGCAGGCGAAAAATGAGACGAGGTTCGCATCGCGGCATTCAGCTTCGCCCCGACTTGCGACCCAACTTGACAGTGCGTGCGGATGTTGGGATATAAGGTGCATCGCAGCGGAGCCGATTAGAAGCGCCGCGCCTGGGGAATGAACGGTAATGACAGAGCATGACAACCCGGCCGGGGGATTCAGCGGCCTCCGGGTGATGGTGATTGACGACTCGAAAACCATTCGTCGCACCGCTGAAACCCTGCTCAAGCGGGAAGGCTGCGAGGTGGTCACGGCAACGGACGGTTTCGAGGCCCTGGCCAAGATCGCCGACCAGCAGCCGCAGATCATCTTCGTCGACATCATGATGCCGCGCCTGGATGGCTACCAGACCTGCGCGCTGATCAAGAACAACCAGGTATTCAAGAGCACGCCGGTGATCATGCTGTCCTCCAAGGACGGCCTGTTCGACAAGGCGCGCGGCCGCATCGTCGGCTCCGAGCAATACCTGACCAAGCCATTCACCCGCGAAGAGCTGCTCGACGCGATCCGTACCCATGTCGGCTGACGGGAAGGGGACGACGCCATGAGCAGCACTCCATTCGACATCCTCGCTGAATACGAACGCCGCAGCCTGGCCCATGCCGTGGCCCTGCCGGCGCGTGAAGCCGTGGCCGAGCAGTGGCGCGGGGTCGGC
>JBOHXX010000385.1:0-2427 GCA_050737675.1 Pseudoxanthomonas sp. | reverse complement strand
GTGCAGAGCTCCGCTTCGCATCGCGCTCGGCAGCGCGTCGGGCGAGGCGTGCATTGCGCGCCAGGTAGCGGTCGCGTGCGGCCCACGCCATGGATAACTTCCGTTGCGTTTCGATCAATTCCGCAGCCAATGCGGGGTCGCAGGCAGGGCAGGGAACGTAGCGCATCAGACCGGCCTCGATCGCGGCATCGACATCGTCTTCCTGCAGGAGCTGCCGCAAGCGGATCCCGCGATTGCATTCATGCGGCACGGTTGCCATGTCGCTCGCCTGCGTGCCCATTCAGCGTCCGCTGAAGACGGGCTTGCGACGTTCCAGGAAGGCGCGCGTGCCTTCGCGCATGTCGTCGGTGGAGAACATCAGGCCGAACTGCGCGCTCTCGTACTGCAGGCCTTCGCCGATGGCGCATTCGCCGCCCACGTTGACCGCATCCAGGGTGCCGCGCAGGGCCAGCGGCGCGGCCTGGGCCAGTTGTTCGGCCACTTTCAGGGTTTCGGTCTCCAGTTCGGCTGCTGCGACCACGCGATTGACGATGCCCAGCTGCAATGCGCGTGCGGCGTCGATCGGTGCGCCCAGCAGGCACAGTTCCAGGGTCGCGGCGCGTCCGGCCAGGCGCAGCAGGCGCTGGGTGCCGCCGAAGCCGGGGATCAGGCCCAGGTTGATTTCCGGCTGGCCCAGCTTGGCCGTGTCCGCGGCGATGCGCAGGTGGCAGGCCATGGCCAGTTCGAGGCCGCCGCCCAGTGCGAATCCGTTCACCATGGCGATGACCGGCTTGGGCATGGTTTCGATGCGGCGCATGAGGCGTTGCCCGCGCAGCGAGAAATCGCGGCCCTCGGTGGGGCGCAGCTCGGCCATTTCAGCGATGTCGGCCCCGGCCACGAAGGCCTTGGGACCGGCGCCGGTCAGCACCAGCACCCTTGCCGCAGGGTCTTCCGCCGCTGCCTCGAAGGCTGCGAACAGTGCGTCCAGGGTCGCCGCGTTCAGGGCATTGAGCTTGTCGGGACGGTTGACGGTGAGGCGACGGATGCCGGCGTGGTCGCTGATGGTGATGGGCGAATCGGTCATATTGGCTGCGCAGGGAGTGGGGGCATGGGAGTGGGAGCGGGGCGGAACTTAAGGCCCGCGACCCGGTCAGAGCCCCGGTCGTCACTGGCGGTTAAGCACCCCGGCGGCTATCCTAACGCGTCCTGCTGGGGCGGTTCGACCGCCCCATTCCATTCCCGGAGATCGTAAATAATGAAGTTGCGTTTGCTCGCCGCCACCCTCGCGGCCATGACCCTGGTAGCCGGCTCCGCCTTCGCGCAAACCACGCCGGCGCCGAACAAGAACGACCTGAGCTATGCGCTCGGTTACGACCTCGGCCGCAATCTGGTCGAAAGCGGCGAAGCGGTCGACGTCAACACGGTGATCAAGGCTGTGCAGGAAGGCTATGCGAAGAAGGAGCCGACCGTTCCGGTCGCCCAGCTGCGCACCGCCGTCGAAACCATGCAGAAGCGGCAGATGGAAAAGGCCAAGGCCGAGTTCGACAAGGCTTCGGCCGAGAACAAGACCAAGAGCGACGCGTTCCTGGCCCAGAACAAGGGCAAGCCGGGCGTGAAGACCCTGCCGGGCGGCGTCCAGTACCGCGAGATCGAAGCAGGCAGCGGCACCAAGCCGAACCAGGCCAGCAATGTCACCCTGCAGTACAAGGGTTCGCTGACCGACGGCCGCACCTTCGTCGACACCTTCAGCCCGCAGCAGGGCCAGACCACGCCGCCGGCGCCGATGGCGATCAAGGTCAGCGAGATCCCGCTGGCGGGTCTGCGCGACGCACTGGTGGCGATGCCCGCGGGAGCGAAGTGGGAAGTGGTGATTCCGGCCGACAAGGCCTATGGCAACACCCCCAAGTCGCCGATCGGCCCGAACCAGGCCGTGGTCTTCGAAGTAAAGCTGGTCAGCGTCAAGTGACACAACGGCCCATGCGCGCAGCGCATGGCTTTGCCGTTGTGCCATCCCCGCGAAAGCGGGGATCCAGCGACTAGAGTCTCGCGATTCTCAAATACACCGCTGGTCCTGAAGTTCTATTACGCCGGCCTCGAGGCCGGCGTATTTTTTTTGCCTGTTCGATTGTTCCGGGCGCAAGCGCTGTTGCGCGCTATGCTCGATTGGTGTCTGATTCGATGAATTCCGCTTACCGCGCCGTGCTCAGCCCGTGCATAGGTGTTTGTACCCTGGGTGACGACGGGCTCTGCGAAGGTTGTCTGCGGACGACCGCCGAGATTGCCCGCTGGCCGCACATGAACGATGACGAACGCCTGCGCTTGATGGAGTCGACCCTGCCGGGTCGCGAACAGGGGCGTGCCGGTTTCGACCTGCTGCTGCCCGAGCGCCAGGCCTTGCGCCAGGTCCTGCATCCGCTTGCCAGCCTGCCCATGCAGGCAGGCTGGAAC
>JBOHXX010000384.1:0-2427 GCA_050737675.1 Pseudoxanthomonas sp. | reverse complement strand
GTATCGAGCCAGGCGAAGCCGCGACCCAGCGGCTCCATGTGCAGCGATCCATCATCGAGGTAGCAGCGGTTGAGGTCGGTGATCTCCAACTCCCCGCGCGGCGAGGGCTTCAACGAAGCGGCATAGTCACTGGCACGCCCATCGTAGAAATACAGACCGGTGACCGCATGGTTGGAGCGGGGCTTGGCGGGCTTCTCTTCCAATCCCACCACCTTTCCGTCCTTGTCGAAATCGGCCACGCCGTAGCGCTCCGGATCGCTCACCCAGTATCCGAACACCGTGGCACCGTGCTGGCGTGCGTCGGCGCGTTTCAGTATTTCGGTCAGTCCATGTCCATGGAAGATGTTGTCGCCAAGTACCAGGCAACTGGGCTGTCCGGCGACGAAATCCTTGCCGATCAGGTAGGCCTGGGCCAGGCCATCAGGGCTGGGTTGGGCCGCATATTCGATATGCATGCCCCATTGCGCGCCATCGCCGAGCAACTGATTGAACAGCGCCTGTTCGTGCGGCGTATTGATCACCAGCACTTCACGGACACCCGCCAGCATCAGCACGCTGAGCGGGTAGTAGATCATCGGCTTGTCGTACACAGGCAGCAGTTGCTTGCTGACGGTCTGGGTGATCGGGTACAGGCGGGTGCCGGAGCCTCCGGCCAGGATGATGCCTTTGCGTTGGGTCATGTGCGTTCCTTTGCGGTCAGGCGGCCGTGCCGATTCGTTCCAGGCGATAACTGCCATCAAGCACGCGCGTTACCCATGCCTGGTTTTGCAGGTACCAGTCCACGGTCCGGGCGATGCCTTGCTCGAACGTGTATTGCGGTTTCCAGCCCAACTCGCCCTGCAGCTTGGACGCGTCGATCGCGTACCTGCGGTCGTGGCCGGGCCGATCGGTCACATAGCTGATCTGGCTTTCGCGCGGCTTGCCGTCTTCGCGCGGGCGCCGTTGGTCCAGCAATTCGCAGATGGTCCTGACCACTTCGATGTTCTGGCGTTCGGCGTCGCCGCCGACGTTGTAGGTTTCGCCGGGGCGCCCTTTCTCCAGGACGGCACGGATGGCCGCGCAATGATCGGTGACATAAAGCCAGTCGCGGACGTTCTTGCCATCGCCATAGACCGGAAGCGGCTCACCGGCCAATGCTCGCGCAATGATCAACGGGATGAGCTTTTCCGGGAAATGGTAAGGACCGTAATTGTTCGAGCAATTGGTGGTCAGCACCGGCAGTCCATAGGTGTGGTGGAACGCCCGCACCAGGTGATCGGAGGCAGCCTTGGATGCCGAGTACGGCGAATTGGGCGCGAAAGGCGTGCCCTCGGTGAACTTGCCGGTGTCGCCCAATGAGCCGTAGACCTCGTCGGTGGAGACGTGCAGGAAACGGAAGGCATCGCGCTTTCCCGCTTCAAGCCCGCGCCAGTAATCGCGTACCGATTCCAGCAAGGCCAGCGTGCCGACCACATTGGTCTGGATGAACGCACCAGGGCCATCGATGGACCGGTCGACGTGGCTCTCCGCGGCGAAGTTCACCACCGCGTCGGGCTGGTGTTCGGCCAACAGCCGAGATACCAGGGCCGGGGCGCCGATGTTGCCGTGGACGAAGACATGATCCGGGTTGCCTTCCAGCGAAGACAAGGTGTCCAGGTTGCCGGCGTAGGTCAGCGCATCCAGGTTGATTATGCGGATGCCTTTGGCGACGGCTTCCAACACGAAATTGCCGCCAATGAATCCGGCGCCACCAGTTACGAGCCAAGTCGGCACATCTGCCTCCAAATTAATGCGAAGTCTTCGAGGATCACGTTTCCCGAGGAATCTTCAGAACGGAATGTCGTCGTCCGCGAAGTCGTCCATCGGCGCCTGCTGCGCGGCGGGCTGCTGGCGGCGCGGCGCGGAATCTTGGCGCTGGGCAGGCGCGCTGCGTTGCGGACGATCGCCGCCGCTTTCGCTCTTGCCACCGAGCATCTGCATCTCATCGGCGATGATGTCGGTGGTGTAGTGCTTAACGCCATCCTTGTCGTAGCTGCCGTATTCGATGCGGCCCTCGATATAGCACTGCGAACCCTTGCGCAGGTATTCGCCGGCGATCTCGCCGAGCTTGCCGAACAGCTTGACCCGGTGCCATTCGGTCTTTTCGATCTGCTGGCCGTCCTTGTCCTTGCGCACGTTGGTCGTGGCGACGCTGAGCGTGGTGATGGCCAGCCCGCCTTGGGTGTATTTGGTTTCCGGGTCGTTGCCCAGGTTGCCTACCAGGATCACTTTGTTGACGCCACGTGCCATATCGATTCCCGTCTTGTGATGCCCGCCAGTCGCGGGCGCAGTCCAGTGAAGTATAACCGGGGGGCCGGCGCTATCCGTATCTGCCGCGCCGGCATGTAGGGGTTCTCTGGACATCCATCCCTTATAATTCAGCGACTTCCCCCGCCTGAACCACATGAC
>JBOHXX010000383.1:0-2427 GCA_050737675.1 Pseudoxanthomonas sp. | reverse complement strand
GCGCTGACCAGGTTGCCAGCGGTGACCAGCGCGCGTCCGGCGCGGCCGCTGATCGGCGCGCGCACCTGGGTGAATTCCAGGTTCAAGCGCGCCGCATCCACCGCGGCCTGGGCGGCGGCGACATTCGCCTGCGCTTCGGCGGCGGCGGAGCGGCGCTGTTCGTAGGTCTCGGTGGAAATGGCCTGCAGTTCCGAAAGCTTCTTCGCACGCGCCGCTTCACTGCGGCCCAGTTCGGCCTGGCTGCGGGCGCGGGCCAGGTCGGCTTGCGCTCGTGCGAGTTCGGCGCGGTAGCTGCGCGAGTCGATGGTGAAGAGCACGTCGCCCTTGCGGACTTCCTGGCCTTCCTCATAGTTCACGCGGTCGATGTAGCCGGACACGCGCGGACGCAGGTCGACGTTCTCGACCGCTTCGACGCGGCCACTGAAGTCGTCCCACTGGCTGATCTGCTTGACCAGGACCGGGGCAACACTGACCGCGGGCGGCGGCGGCATGCCATTTTCCGCGGCCTGGCCGCTGCAACCGGCGATGACGGCAACGGACAGCGCCAGCAGCACGCCGAGCGAAGTGGTGCGCAAGGCACGATTGTCGATTAAAGAGTTGAGGTTCATGGGTTGGTCTCGTGGGTGGACAAGGGGAGGGAAAATTCGGAGAACAGCGCGCGCGGCGGCGTCAGTGCGCGGCCGGCGTCGAAAGGCACCACGGCGCGCTGGCGTTCGTCGCGGGTCAGCAGCGACACCGCATGGCGGCCGACGGCCATCGCGCTCGGCCATTCGGCGCAGGCATTGCGCACGTTGGCCGGGGTGCTGACCGGCTTGTCGACGGCGAGCATCTGCACGCGCACGCCCAGGCCGTTGGCTTCCTGGTGCAACACATTGGTCAGCATGCGCAGCGCGGCCGAGGTGATCGAGGCATGGCCATAACCGGCCCAACCGCATTCGGCATGCGGTCCGCCGAGCAGGATGTAGTGCGAACTGCCTTCCTGTTCGCCGAGGAAGGGAATCAGGTGGCGCGCGGCGGCGAGGTGCGGGAGCAGGTCGTATTCGAGTTTCTGGCGCAGGAAGTCGGTGGGCTTGTCGAGCAGGCGACCGCCTTCGAGCGGAGTGGCCAGGCTGGCGAACACCGCGCGCAACGGACGCTTGCGCTTGCGCAGGCGCAGCACCAGTTCGGCGGCATCGACGTCGTTGACGACGCAACCGGAGGTCATCAGTTCCAGCGCGGGCTCATCGGCGAAGTGTTCGGCCAGTGCCTGCATGCGCGGGCCATCGCGGCCCACCGCCAGCACCGGGCTGCCGGCTTCCAGCAAAGCGCCGACCACGCCGAAGCCAACCGTTCCGCCTGCGCCCAGGACCAGTACTTCCGGGTTCAATATCCCACTCACGGGACTTTTACTCCCGTCGACGGGATAATCCCGATAGTGGCGATAGTCCCGCGACCCTTGCGGACCAGCTGGATGCCACCCCCCGCCTGGTTGCGATGGGGTGAGGTGAACTCCCGGAAAGCCCCGCCAGACAAGCGGCTGGTCAGCGCCTTCATCTCGGAAAGCGTTGCCTCCTCTGTGATCTCGCGAATGGGCTTGGGCTGGAAGAACCGGGAAAACAACATGGCGTCAGGACGGCTAGCTGGAATGAGCCGACAAGATAGACCTGCATACAGGACTTGATTAGTCCTGAATTAGGGGAATAATAATCCCGCCAACGGGTCAATCCCCCTTCCCTGACCCAATAACCACCCGGAGTCCACGATGAGTCACGATCTCAACGACACCCTGATCTTCGTCAAAGTGGTCGAGCACGGCAGCTTCATCGCCGCGGCCAATTCCCTGCGCCTGCCCAAGACCACGGTCAGCCGCAAGGTGCAGGAACTGGAAACGCGCCTGGGCGCGCAACTGCTGCACCGGACCACGCGCAAGCTGGGCCTGACCGAAGCCGGCAATATCTATTACGAACACTGCCAGCGCATCGCCCGCGAACTGAGCGAAGCGGAAAGCGCGGTCAGCCAGTTGCATGCCGGCCCGCGCGGCTGGCTGAAGTTCACCGCGCCGTATTCGATCGGCATCGACAAGATCGCGCCGCTGCTCGGCGAATTCCACGCGCGCCACCCGGAAGTGCGTGTGGAGATGATCCTCAGCAACGAGCCGATGGACCTGATCGGCGGCGAGATCGATGTCGCCCTGCGCATCGGCAACCTGCCCGACTCCAATCTCATCGCCCGCCGCCTGGGCAGCCTGCGCACCCAGGTCTATGCCGCGACCAGCTACCTGGCCAAGCATGGCGAGCCTTTGCATCCGGACGACCTGCAGCACCATCGCACCATGGCCATGCCCAAGCACCGCCATGGCAACAGCTACGCATGGACCTTGAACGACGGCACCAGCGACCGCGACTTCACCGTCAATCCGATCCTGGTCGCCAACGACCCGGCCGCGCT
>JBOHXX010000382.1:0-2440 GCA_050737675.1 Pseudoxanthomonas sp. | reverse complement strand
AGGCAGCACGATGTCCTTCGCCAAGGCAATCGCCAGTCGCGTTTGATACAAACGTATCTAGGATCTGACCGGAATCAGGGGGGAAGACGTTATAGGGGTCTATATCGCGGGAGTTTCCGCGGGAGAAGTTTCATGCCGTTTTTGCGTCTTTTTTCCTCGGGCTGTGCCCTTGCGATGCTGCCGTTCCTGGCCTCGGCCACTACCTATACCGTAGGGCCGGGCAAACAGTACTCACAACTTTCCACCGTGTTCAGCAGCAATAACCTGGCGCCGGGCGACATCGTCCTGGTCGATGGTGGCGCAACCTACAACGGCGGCATTACGGTCCAGGACGATGACGGCGGCACCGCTGCCAATCCGGTCATCATCCGCTGGAACCGGGCGGTGGGAACGACCCGCCCGCTGCTCCAGGGCGGGCAGCACACGATCAAGTTCGAACAATCCAACAACGTGGTCTTCGAGGGCTTCGAAGTCACCGGTGGCAGCAGCACCTGCATCTTCAGCGAAGCCGACAACGTCACCGTGCGCGACAGCCTCATCCGCGACTGCCCATCGCACGGCATCCTCGGTGCTGACCAGAATTCGGGATCGTTCACGCTTGAATACAGCGAGATACGCAATTCCGGTGCCGGCACCAGCCGCCATTCGATCTACATGCAGAGCGACGAAGTGGCTTTCCCTGGCGCCGTGTTCCTCATGCGCTACAACTACGTGCACAGCGGCACCGGTGGCGTGCTGGTGCGCGTACGCCATGAGCGGGCCCTGATCTACTACAACTGGATCGAGAATTCGGTGTATGGGGAAATGGAGCTTATCGGCCCGGATTGCGACACCCAGAAGGCCGGATGGACGCCTGACCTCAAGCGTGAGGACGCGGACATCGTCGGCAATGTCATCGTGCATACCAACGCCTGGCGCAACGCGATCCGCGCCGGTGGCGACCTGGATGGGCGCAGCCAGGGGCGCCTGCGCCTGGTCAACAACACGATCATCTTCGACCGCAGCGGCGCGGCCAATGCAGTCATGGTGCAGCTTGGCGCGGGTTCGGTCGAGATGCACAACAACGTGGTCTACCAGACCGCTGCAGGCAGCAGCCCGGCGATCCTCCGCGAGAATCCCGCCAGTGATGTCGGCGACCCGGATTCTTGCGAACCCCAGAGCAAGGAACCCTGGGCCAATGGTCGCAAGGTCTTCGGCACCAATAACTGGGTGCAGACCGGCGCGCAGCTCATACCGGCAGAATTCACCGGTACCCGGCAAGGTGCCAACCCCCTGCTGGTCAATATAGCCTCGCGCAACCTGCGTCCGGCGGCAGGCAGCCCGCTGATCGACACCGCCAATGCCAATCCGCCTGCTCCGCCCGCATTCCCGTTTCCTTCCCCGCAATTGTTGCCGGCCTATGACCCGCCGGTACGCGCGAAGATGGCGGTGGGAGACGAGCACGCACGCCTGCCGCTGGCTTCCCGGTACGACATCGGTGCTTTCGAGCAATTCGATATCGACGACGTGATCCAGCGCATCCGGGTCAACGGATCGCAACCACGCATACCGGGCAGGCCCGCTGGGACTTCCGCCGAGGCTGTTCCTGCGCAAAGCCCGGGTATCCGGGTGCGCACAACTGACCCGCAGAGTGATGGCGACCAGCGCTCGCCACGCAGGCGGGTGAGACCCGGCCCCACCAGGAAGCCCTGACTGGGCGAGTTTCAGTTGATATGCGACCCCGTCCAGCTTGAAGTTCCTGGTTGCCTTGGTCGGCCCGCTGCGATAAACAAAGCGGGAAGCCGCTACGCCGTTCCGAGGCCGGGCAAAGTGGAGCCCTTGAGTGCCGGATTGCGGTGTTGGATCATGGGGGTTTCCTCGTTGGAGTATGCGGACTGCGACCATCACTTCCGGTCCAGGTGGCACGGGCGCCACGATGTCGTTCGCCAAGGCGATCGCCAGCCGGATCTGAGTTTGTCTTTCCGCAGATGATCTGGAACGGGACGCGCAGCGTCCCGTTTTTGCATCCGGGCGTCCCAGCGATGGGCTTGGAAGCTCGCATGTTGCAAAGCACAATCGCCGGCCCAGTTCACATGGTTGATGCTTGCCAATGGATCCCCGCCCCAGCGCATTGGCGCTGACTCCGTTACTGCTGTTCCTCGCGCTGTTCTTTGGCGCCGGCCTGTATTTCACCTCGCATGGCGATGCCATGGGCTTCTACCAGCTGCATGCGCCGGTCGCGATCCTGCCCGCCCTGGCGCTGGGGCTGTGGATCGCGCATCGCCGCGGGGTCAAGGCGATGGACACGCTGATCGCCGGCATCGGCGATTCCAACATCATCCTGATGTGCCTGATCTTCCTGTTCGCCGGCGCGTTCGCCATGGTCACCAAGCAGATCGGCGCGGTGGATGCGGTGGTTTCGCTGGGCGTGGGCGCATTGCCGCCGGCACTGATACTGCCG
>JBOHXX010000381.1:0-2495 GCA_050737675.1 Pseudoxanthomonas sp. | reverse complement strand
GCGTTACACCGCACGCGGCCTGAAACCGGTGGTCGCGGTGGAACTGGAGTTCTACCTGTTCGACGCCCATCTGGATGCCGATGGCAAGCCGCGCACGCCGGTCAATCCGGTCACCGGCCGGCGTAGCAGCAGCACCCAGGTCTATTACATGGAAGACCTCAACGACTATCGCGGTTTCACCGATGGCGTAGCCGCTGCATGCCAGGCGCAGGGGATTCCCGCCGATACGGCCGTGGCCGAATACGCACCCGGCCAGTTCGAGATCAACCTCAAGCACCGCGACGACGCGTTGCTGGCCTGCGACGACGCGATCATGCTCAAACGCGCGATCAAGGCCGTGGCCCAGCAGCAGAACATGCAGGCCAGTTTCATGGCCAAGCCGTTCGTCGAACAGGCCGGCAATGGCCTGCACATCCACGTCAGCGTGCTGGATGAAAAGGGCGACAACATTTTTGCTTCCACACCCGAAGCGCCCGCCGACACGCTGAAGCACGCCATCGGCGGCCTGCAGCGCAGCGCCAGGGACAGCCTGCTGCTGTTCGCGCCGCACGCCAACAGCTACCGCCGCTTCGTGCTCAACGCCTTCGTCCCGCTCAACGATGCCTGGGGTTACAACAACCGCACCGTAGCCATGCGCATCCCGCACAGCAACGAGGCCAACACCCGCATCGAGCACCGCATAGCCGGCGCCGACGCCAATCCCTACCTGGTCACCGCCGCAGTGCTGGCCGGCATGCTGCATGGGCTGGAAAACGGCTTCAATCCCGGCCCTCCGGTAGTCGGCAACGCCTACGAACAGACCGAGATCCGCACCCCGTACTGGCGCCAGTCCATCAGCGACTTCATGGCCAGCGATTTCATCCGCGAGCAGTTCGGCGAATCGTTCCGGCACATCTACGGGCAGCAGAAACTCAAGGAGATGCTGACGTTCGAGACCCAGGTGAGCACGCTGGAATATGACTGGTATTTGCGAGCGGTATGAGCCCGGCTTCCACCCGTAGGAGCGCCCCATGGGCGCGAGCTCTTGGGTTTTTCGCGATCGGATCCAAGAGCTCGCACCCAGGGGGCGCTCCTACGGATAAGCGGGAGCTCGCATGTACACGAAAGCCTCCTATCCCCCCAGCTGGTACGCCGCCAGCGCCACCCCGCTGCCGCAGCAACCCACGTTGCAAGGCCGCCTCGACGCCGACATCTGCATCCTCGGCGCCGGCTACACCGGCCTGTCGGCTGCTCTCGAACTTGCCGAAGCCGGCTACAAGGTCGTGGTGCTGGAAGCCGAGCGCATCGGCTGGGGCGCTTCCGGACGCAATGGCGGCCAGGCCATCGCCGGTTTCGGCTGCGGCGAGGCCAAGCTGGAATCGCTGGTCGGCTTCGACGATGCACGGAAAATGTTCGACCTGTCCCGCGAAGGCCTGCAATGGTTGCGCGAGCGCATCCGCAAGCACGACATCCGCTGCGACTGGCGCGACGGCCATGCGACGGTGCCGATCAAGCCGCGCCAGGAACGCGAAGTAAAATCTGCGATCGAGGATTTCAACCATCGCTACGACTACCCGGTCGAATGGTGGGACCGTGAACGCTTGCGCGCCGAGCTCGCCAGCGACCGTTATCTCGGTGCCCTGTACGACCCGCAAAGCGGCCACCTGCATCCGCTGGAATACGCGCTGGGCCTGGCGCGGGCGGCGATGGCGGCAGGCGTGCGCATCTTCGAGCAATCGCGGGTAACGCAACTGGTGCGTGGTGCCAAGCCCGTGTTCAAGACCGCCGAAGGCGAAGTGCATTGCGACTTCGCCATCCTCGCCGGCAACGCACTGGTGCATGGCATCGCACCGGAACTGGATTCGAAGATCATGCCGGTCGGCACCTACATCGGCGCCACCGTGCCGCTGGGCGAGGCGCGCGCGCGCGGGTTGATCCGCAACGACATGGCCGTGGCCGACACCAACTGGGCGCTGGATTATTTCCGTCGCAGCCGCGATCACCGCCTGCTGTTCGGCGGCCGCGCCAGCTATTCCACCCTGCCCCCGCCCAACCTGCGCGGCACCATGACCCGGCGCATGCGCCGCGTGTTCCCGCAACTGGCAGACGTGGAAATTGAATACGTGTGGGGCGGCTACATCGACATCTCGCTCAATCGTGCGCCGCATTTCGGACGACTGACGCCCAATGTGTATTTCGCGCAGGGATTCTCCGGCCACGGCGTGATCGCGACCGGACTCGCCGGCAAGCTGATCTCGGAAGCGATCCGCGGGCAGTCGGAACGGCTGGACCTGTTCGCGAAGATCCCGCACCTACCCTTCCCCGGCGGTCGTGCCCTGCGCACGCCAATGCTGGTCGCGGCCATGGCCTGGTACAAGCTGCGCGACGCGCTGTGGTAGCAATCGCGGGAGACGTAGAGCCGAGCTTGCTCGGCTGCTCTCGCCCTTGCCTTGTAGGTCCGAGCTTGCTCGGATGCTCTCGGCGCAGGATCAAAATCATCCGAGCAAGCTCGGACC
>JBOHXX010000380.1:0-2512 GCA_050737675.1 Pseudoxanthomonas sp. | reverse complement strand
CCCTCACCCTAACCCTCTCCCGCAAGCGGGAGAGGGGATCGAATCAAGCCTTCTCGGCCATCTTTTTGGCCTTCTCGACCGCTTCCTCGATGCCGCCGACCATGTAGAACGCCTGCTCGGGCAGGTGGTCGTATTCGCCATCGCAGATCGCCTTGAAGCCGCGGATGGTGTCCTTCAGCGACACGTACTTGCCCGGCGAGCCGGTGAACACTTCGGCCACGTGGAACGGCTGGCTGAAGAAGCGCTCGATCTTGCGCGCGCGGCCAACGGCCTGCTTGTCCTCTTCCGACAGCTCGTCCATGCCGAGGATGGCGATGATGTCCTTCAGTTCCTTGTACTTCTGCAAGGTGGACTGCACGCGGCGCGCGGTGTCGTAGTGCTCGTGGCCGATCACGTTCGGATCGAGCTGGCGGCTGGTGGAGTCGAGCGGATCGACCGCCGGGTAGATGCCCAGCGAAGCGATGTTTCGCGACAGCACGACGGTGGCGTCGAGATGGGCGAAGGTCGTCGCTGGCGACGGGTCGGTCAGGTCGTCCGCGGGCACGTATACGGCCTGGATCGAGGTGATCGAACCGGTCTTGGTCGAGGTGATGCGTTCCTGCAGCACGCCCATTTCCTCGGCCAGGGTCGGCTGGTAGCCCACCGCGGACGGCATGCGGCCGAGCAGCGCCGAGACTTCGGTACCGGCCAGGGTGTAGCGATAGATGTTGTCGACGAAGAACAGGACGTCGCGGCCCTTGCCGTCCGCGTCCTTCTCGTCGCGGAAGTACTCGGCCATGGTCAGCCCGGTCAACGCGACGCGCAGGCGGTTGCCCGGCGGCTCGTTCATCTGGCCATAGACCATCGCGACCTTGGAATCCTTCAGGCTCTCCAGCTTGATGACGCCGGCTTCGGCCATCTCGTGGTAGAAATCGTTGCCTTCGCGGGTACGCTCGCCCACGCCGGCGAACACGGAAAGACCCGCGTGTTCGGTGGCGATGTTGTTGATCAGCTCAAGCATGTTCACGGTCTTGCCGACGCCGGCGCCGCCGAACAGGCCGACCTTGCCGCCCTTGGCGAACGGACACATCAGGTCGATGACCTTGATCCCGGTTTCCAGCAGGTCGTTGCCCGACGACTGGTCGGCGTAGGCCGGTGCCGCGCGGTGGATTTCCCAATGTTCGGTGGCTTCGACCGGACCGGCCTCGTCGATCGGCTCGCCGAGCACGTTCATGATCCGGCCCAGGGTGCCCGCGCCGACCGGCACCGACACGGCCTTGCCGGTGTTGGTGGCGACCAGGTTGCGCTTCAGGCCGTCGGTGGAACCGAGCGCGATGGTGCGCACGATGCCGTCGCCCAGCTGCTGCTGAACTTCCAGGGTGATGGCGGTGCCATCGACCTTCAACGCGTCGTAAATCTTCGGCACGTCGGTGCGTGCGAATTCGACGTCGACGACGGCGCCGATGATCTGGACGATCTTGCCTTGGTTGCTCATGCTGATGACTCCGTAACTTTCAAGTTGTTGTAGGAGCGGCGTAAGCCGCGACCGTCTTGTTCGGGTTGCAGGTTCGCGGCTTGCGCCGCTCCTGCGGGGAATTCGTCAAACCGCGGCTGCGCCGCCGACGATTTCGGAAATCTCTTGCGTGATCGCCGCCTGGCGGGCCTTGTTGTAGACCAGTTGCAGGTCGCCGATCAGCTTGGTCGCGTTGTCGCTGGCCGACTTCATCGCCACCATGCGCGCGGCGTGTTCGGAGGCGACGTTCTCCAGCACCGCCTGGTACACCAGCGACTCCACGTAGCGCGTCAGCACGTGATCGAGCACGGTGGCGGCATCGGGTTCGTAGATGTAGTCCCAGTCGTGCTGGGTGATCGGGGTGTCGGAAGCCGGCAACGGCAGCAACTGGTCGAAGGCCGCGCGCTGGGTCATGGTGTTTACGAAATCGTTGTACACCAGGTACACGCGGTCGACCTTGCCGGCCGAGTACGCATCCAGCATGACCTTGACCACGCCCACCAGCTGTTCCAGCTGCGGACGATCGCCCAGGTGGGTGACGCTGGCCAGCATGTCGACCTTGATGCGGCGGAAGAAGGCCGAGGCCTTCTGGCCGATGGTGACCACGTCGATCCCGGCGCCCTTGTCCTGGTACTGGCGCACTTCGCCCAGGGTCTTGCGGAACAGGTTGTTGTTGAGTCCGCCGGCCAGGCCGCGATCGGATGAAACGATGATGTAGCCGACGCGCTTGATTTCCTTGCGCTCGACCAGGAACGGGTGCTGGTACTCGGAGTTGGCCTGGGCCAGGTGGCCGATGACCTGCTTCATGGCGCGCGCGTACGGACGCGACGCCTTCATGCGTTCCTGCGCCTTGCGGATTTTCGAGGCCGAGACCATTTCCAGCGCGCGCGTCACCTTGCGGGTGTTCTGCACGCTCTTGATCTTGGTTTTGATTTCACGACCGCTTGCCATTTCTTCTTCCCGTAGAGCGGAGCTTGCTCCGCTGCCTTCCAGCCCAGCGGAGCACGCTCCGCTCTACAC
>JBOHXX010000379.1:0-2535 GCA_050737675.1 Pseudoxanthomonas sp. | reverse complement strand
GGACATGTACTGGCGTGGCCCGGTGCTGTGGAATTTCGACGGGCGCAGTTGGACCCAGCCGGAAATGATGCGGCACTTGCCCGTACAGCCGGTCCAACGCAGCAACCTCGACTGGGATTACCAGATCGAATTCGAGCCCACCGACCAGCGACAGCTCGTCGCCCTGGACCTGCCCCACGCTGCGATTCCGGGAACCACGCTTTCCCTCGACTACGGCCTGTACTCGGACCAACCATTGAGTTCGCTGACCCGCTGGCGCCTGCAATCTTCGCCACCAACCTCTTTCCAGGCACGGCTCAGTGGCCTGCTGCGGCAACGCGCGCTGGCGTTGCCGGCCGGCTACAACCCGCGCACCGTCGCCCTGGCCGCGCAGTGGCGCCGCGAGGCGGGCAGCGACGACGCTGCCATCGTGCGCAGGGCAATGGACTGGATCCATCGCGACTTCGGCTACACCCTGGAAACCTCGCTGCCGGGACGCGATGGCGTGGACGAATTCCTGTTCGACGAAAAGAAAGGCTTCTGCCAGCACTTCAGTTCCTCGTTCGTGGTGCTGATGCGCGCCGCTGGCATCCCCGCGCGCGTGGTCACCGGCTATGCCGGCGGCGTGCGCAATCCGATCGGCGACTACTGGGTGGTCAGGAAGATGGATGCGCATGCATGGGCGGAAGTCTGGCTGCCGCAGCGTGGCTGGGTGCGCGCGGATCCGACCGCCGCGGTCGCGCCGGAACGTATCTACGACACGCTGGAGGATCGCCTCGGCCAAGGAAGCGCCTCAGGCGCCCTTGGTCAGTGGGTCGGGTTCGGCGACCTGAGCGACTGGATGCGTCGCGGCTGGAACAACTGGGTGCTTGGTTTCAACGCCGACCGCCAGCAACGCCTGCTGCAATCGTTCGGCATCCGCCACCTGGATGGCCAGCGCCTGGTCCTGCTGTTCACGGTCTGCGCGTTGCTGGCGCTGGCCTGGATGGCGTGGTTGCTGGCCCGTGGCGAACGCCAGCGCGATCCACTGCTGCGCGCCTGGCATGCGCTGGGCGCGCGCTACGCCCGGCTGGGCCTGGTCCGTGAAGCGCATGAGCCGGCCCTGCTATGGGCCGAGCGCGTGGCCAATGCCAGGCCGCAGTCCCAATCCCTGATTCCACTCAGCCACCGTTTCGCTGATGCGCGCTACGCTGCAGGCCTCGGCGACCCGACCCTGGTCCAGGATCTACTCCATGATCTACGCCGGCACCATCCCTGAAACCCGGAGATTCGCCATGAACAGCAAGGTCCGCATCCTCGCCCTGGCCGCCAGCAGCCTGCTGCTGGGTGCCTGCGCCACCGCACCCAAGCCCTTGCAGGGCACCTTCACTCCGGTCACCCCGCGCGATGCGGCAGCCAGCAGCCAGGCCGGCACTGCCGTGCGCTGGGGCGGGCGCATCGTGGAAACCAGCCCGCGCCAGGACAGCACCTGCTTCCAGCTGATCTCGCGCCCGCTCGGCGCAACCGGCCGGCCGCTCAGCAGCGCACCCGATGCCACCGATGGCCGCTTCATCGCCTGCCGCACAGGCTTCTACGACCCGGCGGTGTTCGCTGAAGGCCGCGAAGTCACCTTCATCGGCCATGTCGATGGCGTGGAAACCACCCGCATCGGCGACTACGACTACCGCCTGCCGAAAATGACCGCCGACGTGGTCTACCTGTGGCCCGAAGTGCGCGAAGTGCAAGTGCGCCCCTCGCCGTTCTACGACCCCTTCTGGGGCCCGCGCTGGGGCCGTTGGGGCTGGTGGTAATCACCAGTCTTATCGAACAGGAAAAAAGCCGCTCATTGAGCGGCTTTTTTTCGGGGCTCACTTCAACGTGGCGTGCCGAAATGCCCGAGCGGCGCGCCCGCCAGCAAATGCAGGTGGATATGGAATACCGTCTGCCCGGCATCGTCACGGCAATTCATCACCACCCGGTAGCCGTCCTGCGCGAAACCTTCGCGACGCGCATATTCGGCCGCGGCCAGCACCAGCTTTCCCACCAGCTGCGCATCGCCCGGCTGCAGGTCGTCCAGCGTGGCGATATGCACGTTCTTCGGAATGAAAAGCACATGCACCGGCGCCTGCGGGGCGATGTCGCGGAAGGCCAGCACGTCGTCGTCCTCGTAGACGATGTCGGCGGGGATTTCGCGGCGGATGATCTTGCCGAAGAGGGTGTCGCCGGTCATGGGAATCTCCTTGATGGGGATAGGCATTGTAGGAGCGCCCCGTGGGCGCGGGCTCTTCGTCCGGATCGTCGAAATTTCCGTGAAAAAGTTCGCGCCCATGGGGCGCACCTACAAAGGCATTTCGCTGCGGGTGCCGAACGCATGCGACAGCGTGCCGCGATCAACGTATTCCAGCTCGCCACCCAGCGGTACGCCATGGGTCAGGCGGCTGGGATGCACGATCTGCTGGCGCGCCAGTTGCGCAAGATAATGCGCGGTGGCCTCGCCTTCCACGGTGGGATTGGTGGCGATGATCAACTCGGTGATCCCGCCTTGCGCCAGTCGTTCGGACAGCGCATCGAGTCCGA
>JBOHXX010000378.1:0-2537 GCA_050737675.1 Pseudoxanthomonas sp. | reverse complement strand
ATGCACGCAACATCCTGCTCGGCAAGGCCAGCCAGAACCCGGTGCTGACGGCGGTGAGGTCGAACACGCTCGAAGACGCACCCCAACTCAAGCTGCACGTGGATCGCGTGCAGGCCGAGGCCATGGGCCTGTCGGTGGGCGACATCTACAGTTCCATCCAGCTGATGCTGGCGCCGGTCTACGTCAACGACTTCTTCAGCGAAGGCCGGATCAAGCGGGTGACGATGCAGGCCGACGCGCCATTCCGCATGGGCCCGGAGGCGTTGAGCCACTTCTATACGCCGAGCAGCCTGGTCACCACCACCGGCACCGGATCGGTCGACGACACCATGATCCCGCTCAGCAACGTGGTGAAGGCCGAATGGATCACCAGCCCGCCCGCGCTGACCCGCTACAACGGCTATGCGGCGGTCAACATCAACGGCTCGCCCGCACCGGGGCGCAGCTCCGGCGAAGCGATGCAGGCGATGGAGGAAATCGTGGCCAACGACCTGCCCGCGGGTTTCGGCTATGACTGGACCGGCATGTCCTACCAGGAAATCCTGGCAGGCAACGCGGCAACGTTGCTGCTGGCGCTGTCGATCGTGGTGGTGTTCCTGTGCCTGGCCGCACTATATGAAAGCTGGTCGATCCCGCTGGCGGTGTTGCTGGTGGTGCCGATGGGCGTGCTCGGCGCGATCCTGCTGACCATGGCCCGTGGCCTGCCCAACGACATCTACTTCAAGATCGGCCTGATCACCATCATCGGCCTGGCCGCCAAGAACGCGATCCTGATCATCGAGTTCGCGGTGGAGCAACGCCGCGAAGGCAAGACCCTGCGCGACGCGGTGGTAGAAGCGGCGCGCCTGCGCTTCCGCCCGATCCTGATGACCTCGTTCGCCTTCATCATGGGCGTGATGCCGATGGCGATCTCGACCGGCGCCGGCGCCAATGCGCGCCATGCGATCGGCACCGGCGTGATCGGCGGCATGTTGTTCGCCACCTTCCTCGGCCTGCTGCTGATCCCGGTGTTCTTCATCGTGGTGCGGCGCATGCTTGGCGACAAGCTGGATGAACCGTCGAAGGAATACCTGGAACACAAGAGCCAGCCCGCGCCGCGCTGATCGGCGGTCCGATTGATGGAAAGCCCCGGCAATGCCGGGGCTTTTTTTTCAAGCGTGCATAGCCAGGGCCAGGACAGCGACGCAATCGAGCAAGCGGCGCACAAGCGCACTGGGCTGGGTTCCGGCGAGATTGTGCCTCCTCGCCGCGATTGGCGCAGTTTGGCGCCATGTGTTCTGGCACTCCGATGATGGGCGGGGTGCGTGCTAGGGTTCGGCCACTTCCAATCGAGCCTGACCGATGCCACGGAATTTTCCGCTGATCCTCGCCCTCTCCTGCCTGGCGGCATGCAAACCCGAACCCGCCGCGTCCCCGGCCGCGACACCAGCCAGCGCCGTGGACTCCGCGCCCGCGCAACGCATCGAGGCCGACGTCCGCTACCTGGCCGACGACAAGCTCGAAGGGCGCGATACCGGCACCCGCGGCTACGACCTTGCGGCCGAGTACATCGCCCGCCGCTACACCGAGCTGGGTCTGGAAGCGGCCGGCGACGACGGCACCTACTTCCAGCGCGTGCCGCTGTTGAAAGCATTGCGCCGGGAGCAAGGTGCGCAGCTCGTCATCGAGCGCGATGGGACGAAGCAATCGCTCGTGTTCCGCGACGAATTCCTGCCCGGCCTCAATTACAACGCACCGACCCATACCCTGACCGCGCCCGCTGTGTTCGTGGGCCAGGGCGTGCACGCGCCGGACCTCGGCCAGGACGATTTCGCCGGGGTCGATGTGCGCGGCAAGATCGCGGTGCTGTTCCCAGGCGCGCCAGCGCGCTTCGACAACGATCGCCGCGCCTTTTATTCCTCCGGCACGCAGAAACTGAAAGCGCTGGCCGAACGGGGCGCAGTCGGCGCCGTTTTCGTGGGCACGCCCGAATACGAGGAACGCGGTCCCTGGAGCAGCGCAGCGGCGAAATGGAACATGCCCGGCATGCGCCTGCGCGCCGCGGATGGCACCGGCATCGATACTTTCCCGCAGCTCAAGGCCACCGCCTCGATCAGCGCGGCGGCCGCCAGCCGTCTCTTTGCCGGCAGCGCGCAGACGGCGGACGTGTTATTCAAGGCCAATGCAGCCGGACAGCTGAAGCCCTTCGACTTGCCGGGCACGCTCACCCTGGCCGGCAGCACCCGGATCGAACCCGCGGAATCGCGCAACGTGGTCGCCAGGCTCGATGGCAGCGATGCCGCCCTGGGTCGCGAATTCATCGCCTACACCGCGCATCTCGACCATATCGGCATAGGTGCCGCGGTCAATGGCGACAGCATCTACAACGGCGCGATGGACAATGCCCTGGGCGTCTCGATCATGCTCGAAGCGGCAAGGCAACTAAGCGGCACGACGGCCAAGCCAAAACGTTCGCTGCTGTTCATCGCCTTGACCGGCGAAGAGAAAGGCTTGTTGGGTGCCGAATGGTTCGCGACGCATCCGACCGTGCCCAAGGC